>CAYHHE010000001.1:0-14273 GCA_964356295.1 uncultured Actinomycetes bacterium
CTGGGGGCTGACCGAGAAGGCCCGGGCCCCCTTCGGCAGCCTGTCCGGCGGTCAACGCCAACGGCTGCTGGTCGCGTTGGCCCTGGTCAACAACCCGCGCGTGGTGTTCCTCGACGAGATGACCACCGGCCTGGACCCTGCGGCCCGTCGCGCCACCTGGGACCTGATCGAGCGCATCCGCCAGGCCGGCACGACCGTGGTGCTCGTCACCCACTTCATGGACGAGGCCCATAGGCTGTGCGACCGCCTCGCCGTGGTGAACCACGGGCGAGTCGTCGCCGCCGGGACTCCTGGGGACCTCGTCGCGAACCATCAGGACGGCGTCACCGTCCGGTTCACGGCCCGCGGGGCCGACACGGGCTTCCTCGCCGGGGTGCCCGGGGTGCGGGACGTCGAGACCGACGGTGGCCAGGTGCTGGTGCGCGGCGCGCCGACCATCGTCCCCCATGTCGGCAAGGCCCTGGTCGACCACGGGTTGGCCCCGGATGACATGGACGTGGTCCGTCCGACACTCGAGGACGTCTACCTCCGGCTGGTCGACGGCGACGAGGCGTGATGCGCGCGCTGGGCAGGCTGACGGCGACCGAGCTCAAGCTGTTCCTGCGAGAGCCCGTGACGGTGCTCTTCACGCTGGCACTGCCGCTGATGGTCCTGTACGTGCTCAACGGGGTCTTCGGCGACCAGTCCCCCGCGGGCGGCGAGGGCGGCGAGGCTGGCCTGGTCGTCTACCGCGGTTTCGACGCCGCGGACTGGTACACCCCCGCGTACGTCGCCCTGGCGGTCGCCGGCTTCGCGTTCATCGCGCTGCCCGCTCACATGGTGGAGTACCGCGAGACCGGCGTGCTGCGTCGGCTCCAGGCCTCCGGGGTGCCGCGAGGTGTCGTGCTGCTGTCGCAGATGATCATCTCGCTGGTCGTCGCCACCGTCGGGGCGGCGCTGCTGGTCGGGGCGGCGCTCCTGTTCACCGGGTCCTCACCGCCAGCGGGCACAGCACTGTTCTTCGGCGCGTACCTGGTTGGAGCGGTCGCGGTGACGAGTCTCGGGCTCATGCTCGGCACGGTCCTTCCCACCGCCCGAGCCGCGCAGTCGGTCGGACTGCTGGCGTGGTTCATCACCCTGTTCCTGTCCGGTGCGGGTCCGCCGCCGGAGGTGCTCCCCGACGGATTGCGGAGGATCGGCGAGTGGCTGCCGATGACCCCCGTCGTGCAGGTGCTGCAGGAGCCGTGGCTTACCGGGGAGTGGGCGGGGCGGCAGTCGGTCGTCGTGGTCGCGATCGCGGCGGTGAGCGCAGCGATCGCCTGGGTCGCCTACCGCTGGGAGTGAGCCCGACCTCGACCGTGCTCGCCCGCGCGCTAGCCTCGCGGAGGGAGGCGTCGGGAGCGAACGAGGAGGCGCCATGGGCGTGGTCCGCTGGGGGATCCTGAGTACGGCTGACATCGGGATGCGCAAGGTGACCCCGGCGATCCAGCGGGCATCGAACGCCGAGGTGGTCGCCATCGCCTCGCGGGACGCCGATCGCGCCCGTTCGGCCGCCGACCGGCTCGGGATCCCGGCCTCCCACGGCTCGTACGAGGAGCTGCTCGCTGACGAGAGCGTCGACGCGGTCTACATCCCGCTGCCGAACGACCAGCACGCGGAGTGGACGATGCGCGCCGCTGAGGCCGGCAAGCACATCCTGTGCGAGAAGCCGCTGGCCATGACGGCTGCCCAGGCCGAGCAGATGGTCGCCGCCTGCCAGAGTGCGGGTGTGAGGCTGCAGGAGGCGTTCATGTACCGGCACCACCCGTCCTGGGTGGCCGTGGTCGACCTGGTCCGTCAGGGGCGCGTCGGCGACCTGCGCGCGGTGCAGACGTTCTTCAGCTACTTCAACGACGACCCGACGAACATTCGCAACATGCCCCAGCACGGCGGCGGTGCCGTGATGGACATCGGCTGCTACCCGATCAGCATCTCCCGGCTGCTCTTCGACGCCGAGCCGACGACTGTCAGCGCAGCGGTCGCCCGCGACCCTGAGCTGGGCATCGACACGTTGACCTCTGCCGTCCTGGAGTTCCCGGGCGGCGGCCAGGCGACGTTCACCGTCGGTATCCGCTGCGAGCCCTTCCAGCGGGTGCACGTCGTCGGTTCCCGGGGACGGATCGAGGTCGAGATCCCGGTCAACATCCCACCGCAGACGGAGACTCGCCTGTTCCTGACTGCTGGGGGCGATCCGCCGGTGGCCCCGTCCACCCGGATACTGACGTTCCCCCCAGCCAACCAGTACACGATCCAGGCCGAGCTGTTCGGACAGGCGATCCTCGAAGATGCCCCGGTGCCCGTTGCGCCGAGCGACGCTGTCGCCAACATGCGCGTGATCGAGGCCGTCCTGGCCTGCTGAGCGAGCCGGGCCAGCCCCCTCAGTGCAGATGCTCGATGTCCTCGGCGGTCACCTCTCCGGGGCGCTTGCCGGCGATGATCATGGCGAGCACCTCGTCCATGGTGACGTCCTTCTTGTACACGGTGCCGACCAGCTTGCCTTGCAGCATCACGCTGATCCGGTCGGCCAGGTCGAACACGTCGTGGATGTCGTGGCTGATGAGGAAGATGCCCAGCCCCTCCTCGCGCAGCTGACGGATGAGCTGGCGCACCTCATCGGTCTCGGCTGGTCCGAGGGCAGCGGTCGGCTCGTCCATGATCAGGATCATCGCGTTGAAGTGCACCGCACGTGCTATCGCGACCGACTGCCGCTGACCTCCCGACAGTGAGATGACCGGAGAGGTGAAGTTGAGGAAGCGAGGGTTCAGCCGGCCCATGAGCCTGCGGGTGGCGTCCTCCATCGCGGTGTCGTCCAGCGTGCCCACCCGGCTCCTGAGCTCCCGGCCGAGGAAGACGTTTGCCGGCGCATCCAGGTTGTCGGCGAGCGCGAGGGTTTGGTAGATCGTCTCCACCCCTAGCTCGCGGGCGTCGCGGGGGTTGTTGATGGTCACTGGGCTGCCGTTGATGAGGATCTGACCCGAGTCGGCCTTGTGCGCTCCGGACAGAGTCTTGATCAGGGTGGTCTTCCCGGCACCGTTGCCACCCACCAGCGCGACCACCTCGCCGGGAAAGAGGTCGACGCTGACGCCGTCCACAGCGTGCACGCCGCCGAAGGACACCCGGATGTCCTTCATCTCGACCAGCGGTGTGCGGGTCGCCGTTGCCGGTTCCATGGCCGTGCTCGCGGTCATGTCACCCTCCTTCGGTAGATCGAGTCCAAGGCCACGGCTGCCACCAGGACCACGCCGACAACGATGTCCTGGAGGGGGGCGTCGACTCGCAGCAGGACCATGCCGGACTGCAGGGACTGGGCGACCAGCGCGCCGAGCAGAGCACCGGAGATGGTCCCGATTCCTCCCGCGAGCGACGTGCCCCCGATGACGGCTGCGGCGATCACGTACAGCTCAGACAGCTGACCGATGCCGCTGGTGGCCGCGTTCAGGCGAGCGGTCGTCACTGCGGCGGCCAGTGCCACCAGGATGCCCATGAGCATGAAGGTCTTGATCAACGTCGCTCGGGTCTTGATACCGCCGAGCTCGGCAGCCTCGGGGTTGCCGCCGATAGCGAAGACGTACCGGCCGAAGCGCGTCCGGTTCGCGATGAACGTCATGACCAGCCCCACGATGATCATGATGAGCACGGGGTTGGCCAGGCCCAGCGGGATCTCAACCCCGCCTTCCGGCCACTCCAGGCCCTGCTCCTCGTAGCGCCTACGGGCCACGTTCTCCGGCACCGGGTAGCTGTTGATCACCCAGGCAGAACCCAGGATGGCGGCACACCCGACCACTCCCAGGGTGACGTCGGCCCACAGGGGCCGCAGCGCGAACGCGTACTTTCGGCGCCGGCGCCGTCCGTTGACCAGCAGCACCAGCAGCCCGAGACACGCGATCCCAGCCAGTGCCCAGGTGGCCGGCCCTCCGATCGTCCCGCTCGAGCCGCCCCCGAGGGCCTGGAAGTTCTGGTCCATGGGCGCGATGGTTCGACCGGAGGCCGTCCACCACGCCACGCCCCGCCAGACCAAGAGTCCGCCGAGGGTGACGATGAAGGCCGGCACACCGACATAGGCCACGATGAAGCCCTGGAACGCCCCGATGAGGGCTCCCATCACGATGCCGGCGGCCAGCGTGATGAGCCACGTCGCAGGATGTTCGCGCCCCAGCCACTGCGGGATCCACTCCACCTGCAGGATGGCCATCCCCATCCCCACCAGGGCAAGCATCGAACCGACCGACAGGTCGATGTTGCGGGTCACGATGACCATCACCATGCCCGCAGCCATGATCCCGATGGGCGCGGTCTGAACGGAGAGGTTCCACAGGTTCCGCGGGGTCAGGAACGTCCCACCGGACAGGACGTGGAACAGGACCCAGATCGCCGCCAGCGCGACGATCATCCCCAGCAGCCGCGGGTCGAGCTCCAGCGCCCGGATCGTCGAGGCGACGCTGCGGCGTTGCTCGGGCTCTTGGGTATCAGCCTGTGCCGGGGGGGCGGAGGAGAGGTCAGCGGCCATCAAGATACCTCCATGAGTCGAGCGGCGCGGTGCTCGGGGTTACCGGTCACCGCGCCGCTCGACTGTGTCATGAACCAACGTTACGACGTCAGCCGCACACGTCCACCGTTCCGGGCTCGACGTCCTTGCAGACCTCTTCCTGGGTCACCGCACCAGCGTCGATCGGCTCGTTCAGGTTCTCCTGGGTCACCGGAGTCGGCGCCAGGATGATCGACCAGACGTCGACCCCACCTGGGGTGGTGAAGGGCGTGGCGTCGGGGCTCTCCGGAGCCGAGGAGCCGAGGTCGCTGGTCACCGAGACCTCCTCCAGGGCAGCGCCGTTAGCCAGTGCGACGGCGATCTCCGCGGCAGCCTCGCCCAACTCGAAGGCGTTCTTCCAGACGTCCACCGTCTGCTCCCCGAGGGCGACCTTGTTCAGGTTGGCTGCGTCGCCGTCCTGCCCGGAGACCGGGACCTCTCCGGCCAGGCCCTGGGCCGCCAGCGCAGCAATGACGCCGAGCGCCATGCCGTCGTTGGAGGAGATGACCGCGTCGACCTCGTTATTGTTCTGGGTGAGGAACTGCTCCATGTTCGTCTGGGCGACCTCGGTCTCCCAGTTGTCCGTGAAGGACTCACCGACGTTCTTGATCGGGCACTCGGTGTCCGGGTTGTCGTTGGTCAGCGGTCCGGTGCAGCCGGACAGCTCGAGGAGCTTCTCCTCCTGGCCCTCGCGGAGGAACGTCGCGTTGGCGTCGGCCTCGTTGCCCTTGATGAAGACGTAGTTCCCCTCGGGAACCTCGTTGTAGATGTACTCGGCCTGCAACCGGCCGACCTCGACGTTGTCGAAGGTCAGGTAGAAGGCGTTCTCGTCCTCGATGAGCCGGTCGTAGGCGATGACCGGGATGCCCTGGTCGATCGCGCTCTGTACAGCGGGCTTGATGGCGGTGCCGTCCTGGGCCAGGATGATCAGTGCGTCCGCGCCGTCGGTGATGAGCTGCTCGACGTCGGAGAGCTGCTGCTCGGCAGACGACCCGGCGTCGGTGGAGACGTACTCCGCGCCCAGCTCCGCAAGCTTGTCCTCGATCGCCGGCTCGTCGAACTTGGCCCAGCGCGGCTCGTTGAAGTTGTTCCACGACACGCCGATGGTCAGTCCCTCGCCACCGGCACCGCCGGCGGCTCCGGTCTCCTCGGCTGCCGGCGAGGCCGCCTCCTCCTCGCCGCCGTCGTCCCCACCGCAGGCGGCCAGGACGAGGGCGACGGCTGGCAGCATCACCAAGTATCGAAGCTTCGACACAGTCGCTTCCTCCCTCATGACGAAAGGTCGATCACCGTGATCGACCATGGCTCACCCTAGGGGTCGGGATGGCACGCACGTCCAGTGCCGATGACGCAGATTCGGTAACACTCTGGCAACAATCCACGTCGTCTAGGGGCGGGTCTAGCACCGAGAGGGTTGGTCGCGATTCACTGCAATGCTGGGCGCGGCGGTCGAGGCCAGTGAGGGGGGACGGTGTCGGGAAGGGGTGCTCACGCGGCCATCGCGCTGGCGGGCGCGGTGGCCGGCTTCGCGGTCGCCATGGGGGGTCTCGCGGTTGTCCAGAGCGTGTCGAGCGGGCCGGGCTGCGTCCCAACGCAGTCCGAGTGGTCAGTCGCGCGCGCATGGAACGAGGCAGCCCTGGATGCTGTGCGGCGTGACGTCCCGGCCCCCACGGTGCACGCGCGCAACCTGTTCCATACCTCGGTGGCGATGTGGGATGCGTGGGCGGCTTACGACCGGGACGCCCACGGCTACCTGGTCGAGGAGAAGCACGACGCAGCCGATGTCGACACGGAACGGCAGGAGGCGGTCAGCTACGCGGCCTACCGGGTGCTCGAGGCGCGATACCTGAGCGCGGCCGGCGCCTCGGATTCCATCCCCGCCTTCGACACGCTCATGGCATCGATGTGCTACCCGGTCGAGGTCACCACGACCGAGGGCGACACCCCGGCTGCGTTGGGCAACCGCATCGCCGCGGCCGTCCTCGCCGCCGGCTCCGACGACGGCGCCAACGAGGCGGACGGCTACCTCGACCCGGACTACGCGCCGGTCAACCCTCCGCTGGTGGTGGCCGAGCCCGGGACGACGATGACCGACCCCAACCGGTGGCAGCCGCTGCAGATCGAGCAGATGATCACGCAGAACGGCATCCCGGCGGACAACAACGTCCAGGGGTTCATCGGGTCGCACTGGGGCCACGTGTCCGGCTTCGCCCTGCCCGAGGGGGGCCAGGACGGTCTGCCGATGGACCCCGGCCCACCGCCGAGGCTCGGCGACCCGGTCACCGACGCAGCGTTCAAACGCGACGCCGTCGAGGTCATTCGCTACAGCGCGCTGCTCGACCCGACCGACGGGGTGATCGTCGACGCCTCTCCAGCCACCCTCGGGGCCAACCCGGTCGGGACGTACGACGGCACCGGCCGCCCGGCCAACCCGGTGACAGGCGAGCCGTACGAGCCCAACCCCGTCCGCCGGGCCGACCTGGCACGGGCGATGGCCGAGTTCTGGGCGGACGGGCCCCACTCCGAGACCCCCCCGGGCCACTGGAACGTGCTGGCCAACGAAGTCTCCGACCGTCTCGACCCGCACCTGCGCATCGGGGGGGACGGGCCGGTCGTGGACCGGCTGCACTGGGACGTCGCGCTCTACCTGGCTCTCAACGGTGCCACGCACGACGCGGCCGTCGCCGCGTGGGGGGTCAAGGGTCGATACGACCATGTGCGACCCATCTCGATGATCCGCTACATGGGAGGTCTCGGTCAGTCCAGCGACCCGGGCGCTGCGGGCTACCACCCGAGCGGGCTGCCGCTGGAGCCTGGCCTGGTCGAGGTGATCACGCCGGAGTCCAGCGCTCCCGGGCAGCGGCACGAGACCCTCGCCGGGTACGTGGGGCAGGTTGCCGTGAGGGCCTGGACCGGGCGTCCAGACGACCCGGAGACGGGCGTCGGTGGGGTCGACTGGATCAGGGCCGTGGACTGGACGCCGTACCAGATGCCCAGCTTCGTGACTCCCTCTTTCGCCGGGTACGTCTCGGGCCACTCCACGTTCAGCAGGGCGGCTGCCGAGGTGCTGGCGGCCATCACCGGGGACGAGTACTTCCCAGGCGGGCTGGGGGAGTGGACGGTCGAGGCGGGGTCGCTGAAGTTCGAGGCGGGGCCGACCCAGGATGTCGTGCTGCAGGGGGCGACCTATGCCGACGCCGCCGACCAGGCCGGGGTGTCGCGGCTGTACGGCGGCATCCACGTGCGCCCGGACGATCTCAACGGCCGGGTCATCGGCCAGGCGTGCGGGCGCGCGGCCTGGAAGAAGGCACAGGAGTACTACGGGGCCGACGCGTGAGCGCTATCGAGTCGGGCCGCCGTCGGTGGCTGGCCTGGTTCGTGGGCGGGGCGCTGGTCGGCGCCCTCGCCGGAGCCGCCGTGTTCACGCTGACCACCGATGTGGGCGCGGCCGCTGACCGGGCGTCGGACGCCACGTCCGACCCCGTCCCCGCCAGGTTCGTCGAGGAGACCCTCGACTCCGGTGTCCGCCAGGTCTACGGCGGCGGGTTCGAGCACTTCGTCGGCGGCGGAGTCGCGGCCTTCGACTGCGACGACGACCGGCGCCCCGACCTGTACCTGGCCGGCGGCGAGAACCCCGCCGGCCTCTACCGGAACGAGAGCGACGTCGCGGGCGCACTGCGATTCACGCGGGTCGCCGATGCGGCGAGCGACCTCACCGGAGTGGTCGGCGCCTACCCCCTCGACGTCGACGCCGACGGCCGTCTCGATCTGGCCGTGCTCCGGGTGGGCGAGAACGTCATGCTTCGCGGGCTCGGGGGGTGCCGGTTCGAACGCGCCAACGAGGCCTGGGGCCTGGACGGCGGCCAGGAATGGACTGCGGCGTTCAGCGCCACCTGGGAGGCAGGGAACGACCTGCCCACTCTCGCCTTCGGCACCTACCTCGGCGAGCCGGACGAGCAGTCCGCGCGGCGCTGCGAGCCGAGCGTCCTGCTGCGCCCCGAACCGGGCGCCCGACGCTACGGGCCCCCGATTCCGCTCGAACCGGGCCTGTGCACCCTCTCGGCGCTGTTCAGCGACTGGGACGCCTCCGGGCGAGCCGACCTGCGGATGACCAACGACCGCCACTACTTCCGCGAGGGCGGCGAGCAACTCTGGCAGGTGCAACCGGGTCAAGAACCCCGTCTCTACACCGAGCAGGAGGGTTGGGAGGCCTTCAGGATCTGGGGTATGGGCATCGCCTCCCGCGATGTCACCGGTGACGGACTGCCGGAGGTCGTGCTCACCAGCCAGGGTGACAACAAGCTGCAGACCCTCGCCGACGGCCCCGGTCGACCTGCGTACACCGACATCGCCATCCGGGCCGGGACGACGGCCCACCGACCGTTCATGGGGGAGGCGGTGTATCCGTCCACGGCCTGGCATCCGGAGTTCGCCGACGTCAACAACGACGGTGTGGACGATCTCTTCCTGTCGAAGGGGAACGTGGACTCGCAGATCGACCATGCGCGGGACGACCCCAGCAACCTGCTGCTCGGCCGGGGGGACGGGACCTTCGTCGAGTCGGCACGGCAGGCCGGCGTGGTCAGCCTCGGCAAGGGACGCGGCGCCGCCCTCGTCGACGCCAACCTGGACGGGATGGTCGACCTGGTCGAGGTCAACCGCGGCGAGAACGTCAGGCTCTGGCGCAACGTCGGCAGCGGTGACGCGGACGAGCCAGAGCCGATGGGAGCCTGGGTCGCGCTGCGACTGCAGCAGCCGGGCGGGAACCGCGACGCCGTCGGGGCGTGGCTGGAGGTCCGCGTCGGAGACGATGTCCGGGCCCGACAGCTGACCGTCGGAGGCGGGCACGCCGGTGGCCAGCTCGGTTGGACCCATGTCGGGCTCGGGACGGCTCGAGCGGCCGACGTGCGGGTGCGCTGGCCCGACGGCGAGGTCGGCCCCTGGTCGACCGTCGAGGCGAACAGGTTCGCCGTCGTCGAGCGCGATACCGGGGACGTGACGACCTGGACGCCGCAGGACCAAGCGCTGTGACGATCCCGTCCTGGGCTCACGTCGCGGGGATGGCCACCGGGACGACTGCCCCGAGGCGGGCGGAGGCCCGTGCCGCGTCGAGCACCCGGTGCGCCTCGATCACCCCGTCGAGATCCACCGGCGGCGGGCCGTCCCCGCGCAGGCTGGCCGCGACCATCCGGTAGTACTCGGGCCAGGCGCCCGGCAGGGTCGGGACCCGCTCGCCGGACGGGAACAGCCGTCCCCACGTCTGTTCGGGCTCCTCGCCCCATGCCGGGCCCGGCCGGTCCCCGGCCTGCAGCCGGTCCTCCTGGCTGTCCAGGCCGTCGATGACGTACGCACCCTGCGATCCCAGCGCTCGGAACCGAGGGCCCTGGTGGGCAGCGACGCAGCTCGCCCAGAGATGACTGATCGCACCTTCGGTGTGATGCAGAGCGATAAAGATGTCGTCGTCGGCGGCGCTCGCCTCACGCTGGGAAGCGGTCTCGGCGTAGACCGTCTCCGCCGGTCCGAGCAGCTGCAGCGCCTGGTCCACGAGGTGGGCGCCGAGGTCGTAGAGCAGCCCGCCCATCTGGTCCGGGTCGGGGCTCTCCCGCCACTGGCCGGTCGAGGCCGGTCGCCACCGCTCGAACCGTGACTCCAGCCGGTGGACGTCCCCGAGCCGCCCGTCCGCCGCGAGCGCGCGAAGGGTACGGAAGTCGCTGTCCCACCTGCGGTTCTGGAAGACGTGCAGCTGACGTCGCTGCGCCCGGGCGAGGTCCACAAGTGCTTGCGCTGCAGCGGCGTCGCGGGCCATGGGCTTGTCCACCACCACGTCGAGCCCGTACCGCAGCGCCGAACGCACCACTGGCTCGTGGGCCACGTTCGCCGTCGCCACGACCACGAGGTCATACTCGTCCGCGTCCTGCCACAGAGCCGCCACGTCAGCGACGACCTCGGCACCCGGTAGGTCGGCGCGCGCCTGGGCCGTGCGCTGCGGGTCGGACGTGACGACGGCGGCCACCACGAGCCCGGGCTCGGCAGCGATCAGCGGGGCATGGAAGACCCGGCCGGCCAGCCCGTACCCCACCAGCGCGACACGCTGCGCTGCGCTCATGCCAGGATCCAACCACCAGAGCAAGGGAGGCAGGCATGCCAGCAGACAGACGCGACCTGACCGGGACCGTGGTGGCCATCACCGGAGCGACCGCGGGTATCGGTGCGGCGTCCGCCCGCCAGCTGGTCGAGGCGGGGGCCAACGTCGCCCTCGGCGGTCGCCGGCAGGAGAGGCTGGACGCCCTGGTCGACGAGCTGGGTGCCGACCGAGTCGTGGGCATCGAGTGCGACGTGCGCCGCCCCGAGGACAACGCCCGGCTCGTCGCCGCAGCAGTCGACACCTGGGGACGGCTCGACAGCGTCGTGCCGAACGCAGGCATCGGCATGTACGGCGGGATCCTCGACTACCCGGACGACGAGATCTCCCTGATGGTCGACACCAACTACACCGGCACGATCTGGACCATCCGTGCTGCTCTTCCTGTGATGCTCGAGACGACCGGTGGCGGGGACATCGTGATCGTCGCCTCCGTGGCCGGGCTGCGCGGCGGCGGGGACGAGGCGGTCTACGCTGGCACGAAGTTCGCCCAGGTCGGCCTGGCCGGTGCGCTGGATCGCGAGCTGCGCGAGAAGGGTGTCCGGGTGACGGCGATGTGCCCGGCCGGCGTGGAGACCGAGTTCGCCATCGGGGCGGGCCGCACCGCAGGCGACCCGGCGCTGGAGGCCTATCTGCGACCGGAGGACGTGGCCTTCGGCATCGTCACCGTCCTGCAGCAGCCTCGCCGGGTGCGCACCACGCTGTGGGCGATGTGGTCCATGGGTCAGCAGTCCTGATGATGCGCTATCGGCTGCGACAAGTGTGCCGATCGTCCCTGGCCCGGCGGCGGTCGACGTGGCAGCGTGAGGCCGTTGCCATCACCGAGGAAGGGCGGAGCCATGTACGAGCCGACACCTGACGACAAGTTCACCTTCGGTCTGTGGACCGTGGGCTGGCAGGCCCGCGACCCGTTCGGTGAGGCGACCCGCGCGCCGCTGGACCCGGTGGAGGCCGTGCACCGGCTGGCCGACCTCGGGGCTTACGGGCTGACCTTCCACGACGACGACCTCGTCCCGTTCACCCTCGACGACGCCGACCGAGAGGCCGGCATCGAGCGGTTCAAGAAGGCGCTGGCCGAGACCGGCATGGTGGTGCCGATGGCCACCACGAACACCTTCACCCACCCGGTGTTCAAGGACGGGGCGTTCACGTCCAACGACCGGGGGGTGCGCCGGTTCGCCCTGCGCAAGATCATGCGCAACCTCGACCTGGCCGCCGACCTCGGCGCGCACACCTACGTGTTCTGGGGTGGGCGCGAGGGCGCGGAGACCGACGCGGCCAAGGACATCCGCATCGCGCTGGACCGCTACCAGGAGGGGCTGAACCTGCTCTGCCAGTACGTGATCGACCAGGGGTACGGCATCCGCTTCGCCGTGGAGCCCAAGCCCAACGAGCCGCGCGGGGACATCCTGCTGCCCACCGTCGGGCACGCCCTGGCGTTCATCTCCACCCTGGAACACTCCGAGATGGTGGGGCTGAACCCGGAGGTCGGGCACGAGCAGATGGCCGGACTGAACTTCGTCCACGGCATCGCGCAGGCGCTGTGGCACGGCAAGCTGTTCCACATCGACCTCAACGGCCAGCACGGTATCAAGTACGACCAGGACCTCGTGTTCGGCCACGGGGACGTGAAGTCCGCGTTCTTCCTCGTCGACCTGCTCGAGACCGGCGGGTACACCGGGCCGAGGCACTTCGACTACAAGCCCTACCGAACCGAGGACCCCGAGGACGTGTGGGTGTCGGCGGCGGCCAACATGCGCACCTACCTGATCCTGAAGGAGCGGGCGGCCGCGTTCCGGGCCGACCCCGAGGTGCAGGCGGCGTGGCAGGCCTCCCGGTCGACCGAGCTGGCCACCCCGACGCTGGCGCCGGGGGAGTCCTACGCCGACCTGCTGGCCGACCGCTCGGCCTTCGAGGAGTTCGACTACGAGGTCGCCGCCGTGCGCGGGATGCACTACTCGCGGCTGGACCAGCTCGCGATCGAGCACCTGCTCGGCGCCCGGTAGCCGATGGCCGGAGGAGCGGCGGGCCCGTTCGTTCTCGGCATCGACGTCTCCACGACCGCGACCAAGGCCGTGCTGGTCGACGAGCACGGCGCTGTGGTGGCCGTCGGCGTCGGTGAGTACGGCGTGCAGACCCCGCACCCGGGCTGGTCCGAGCAGGACCCTCATCTGTGGTGGGCGGCGGCGACGCGGGCGATCCCCGACTGCCTGGGCATCGCCGGCGTGGGCGGGACCTCGGTGCGGGCCGTCGGTCTCACCGGGCAGATGCACGGCTCGGTGCTGCTGGACCGCACCGGCGCTGTGGTTCGGCCCGCGCTGCTGTGGAACGACCAGCGCACCACCGCCGAGTGTGAGCAGATCCGGCAGCGGGTCGGCGCGCAGCGACTCGTCCGGCTGACCGGCAACGACGCGCTGACCGGGTTCACCGCGCCGAAGCTGCTGTGGGTCCGCGACCACGAGCCGGACGCCTGGTCCCGGGTCGCGCGCGTCCTGCTGCCCAAGGACTACCTCCGGTACCGGCTGACCGGCGACTTCGCCACCGACCTGGCCGACGCCTCCGGGACCCTGCTGCTCGATGTGCCTGCACGCGCCTGGTCGACCGACGTCATGGCAGACCTCGACCTGAACCCCGCGCTCGTCCCCGCGCTGTTCGAGGGCCCCGAGGTCACCGGGGTCGTCTCGGCTGCCGCTGCCGAGGCGACCGGGCTGGCTGCCGGGACACCCGTGGTCGCCGGCGGTGGTGACCAGGCCGCCAACGCGGTCGGCGTCGGAGCGGTGACCCCGCAGGTCGGAGCGCTGTCGATCGGCACCTCGGGTGTGGTGTTCGTGCCCACCAGCGAGCCGCTGGTCGAGCCTCGCGGCCGGGTGCACGCGTTCTGCCACGCCGTGCCGGCCACGTGGCACGTCATGGGGGTGATGCTGTCGGCAGCGGGGTCGCTGCGTTGGTACCGCGATGCGTTGGCGCCTGGGACGGAGTTCTCCGACCTGGTTGCCGAGGCCGCCGGTGTCGCGGCTGGTGCCGACGGGTTGCGCTTTCTGCCCTACCTGACCGGCGAACGCACCCCGCACGCTGACCCGGACGCGCGAGGGGCGTTCGTTGGCCTCACCGTCCGTCACACCCGTGCTCACCTCACGCGTGCCGTGCTGGAGGGGGTGGCGTTCGGGCTGCGGGACGGGCTCGAGCTCATGCGTGCGGCGGGGGTGGCGGTACCCGCGGAGTTCCGCGCCTCGGGCGGCGGCACCAAGAGCGACCTGTGGCGCCAGATCACCGCCGACGTCCTGGGTGTGCCTCTGGTTACCGTCGGGACGGCCGAGGGCGCGGCCTTCGGAGCGGCAGTGCTCGCGGCGGTGGGGGCGGGGTGGTTCGCCTCGCCTGAGCAGGCTGCGGCATCGCTCGTGCGGGCGGACGAGGCAACCCGGCCGGGGAGTCCGGAGGACTACGAGGCCGCCTACACCTCGTTCCGTCGGCTGTACCCGGCTCTGTCCGACGAGTTCAGCGCGATGGCTTCGGAGTAGGGTGCGCCGGCTGAGGGCTTCTCTCGCCACCGGGGGCGCTTCGCACGGGTTCGCGCGGCGCTTCGCACGG
>CAYHHE010000001.1:14373-117719 GCA_964356295.1 uncultured Actinomycetes bacterium
GGCTTCTCTCGCCACCGGGGGCGCTTCGCACGGGTTCGCGCGGCGCTTCGCACGGGTTCGCGCGGCGCTTCGCACGGTTTCGGCGGCGCTTCGCATGGTCTGGGTGGGGTTCACACGGGTTCGGCACCGTGCGAACCCCACGGTTGGCGTGCAAAGGCGGGGCAGGGCGCCCACCGGGGGCGCTTCGCACGGGTTCGCGCGGCGCTTCGCACGGTTTCGGCGGCGCTTCGCATGGTCTGGGTGGGGTTCACACGGGTTCGGCACCGTGCGAACCCCACGCTTGCCGTGCAAAGGCGGGGCAGGGGCGCCCTGGGGTGGCGCGTGGCGTCGTTGCCGCAAGCGTGCCTGGGAGGGCCCTCGTCACGGCAGCAACCCCGTCCAGGCATCGAAGACGCGCTCGGCCAGCGGGGCGGCCGCGGCAGGGTGCGACGGGTCGAGGAGGGTGGCCGGGTCGGCCACCGCACGCTCGACGTCCTCGGGGAAGGCCGCTGCCATCGCCGCTACCTGCTTGTGGTCAGCCTCGAGATGGAACAGCAGCCCGTAGGCGCTCGTCCCGTAGCGGAACGCCTGCACCGGCGTCCGGTCGGACGAGGCCAGGTGCGTGGCACCCGCAGGGAGTCCGAACACGTCCCCGTGCCAGTGCAGGGCATCGAAGATCGGCGGCAGCCCACCGAGCAGCGCGTCGTCGAGGGCCTGTTCGGTCAGAGTCACCGATAGCCATCCGAGCTCGGGTGCCGGCCCGGGCGTGACGTCCGCGCCGAGCGTCGCGGCGATGAGCTGAGCGCCCAGGCACACCCCGAGCATCGGGACGCCGGCGTCCAGGCAGTCCGCGACGAGGTGCTGCTCGGCGCTCAGGTGCGCGAACCGCTCGACGTCCCCGACGCTCATCGGGCCACCCATGAGGACCAGCCCGTCGACGCCGGACGGCCCGACAGGGACCGACGCCCCCTCGTGGAGTGGGATCGTCCGCCACGACCGGTCTGCCTTGTCCAGCGCGGCGCCGATCCGACCGGGACCCTCCACCGCGACGTGCTGGAGGACGACGACGGTCATGACCACTCCCTCGCTGGGCCGAGGCTGACAGGGCGTCCACGATGGTGCCAGTCGGCTTGGCGAACCTCGACCGCGCCGGCCCGGTTGGGTCGCAGGTCACGGCGCCGGGCTCGGGCTCGGCCGACGGTTACAGTGACCGCTCCGGGGCGGTAGCTCAGCCGGTTAGAGCAGGGGACTCATAATCCCTCGGTCGCGGGTTCGAGTCCCGCCCGCCCCACCCCAGATGGACGGACCAGCCCGGCCTTGCCCGCTCCCATCGATCACGTCACGTATGCCAACGGGTGCTTGACGAGGTGCAGGCAGTCCGTTGAGCAGCGCTTACCCTCGTCAAGCGGGTAGAACTGCGCGGACGACGATCCGGCGTCCGGGCAGTAGTACGGCCTGCCCACCAAGCGGTCAGCGGTGGAGCTGGCCCTGCAGCGGCTCGTGGGGCCCGCGCTGACCGGTCGGGCGCTCGCTGCGTACCTGGGCGACCTGTCAGGCAGCGGCTGGTTGGGCGGGGAGTCGGCGTCGGATGACGACGTGGTCGAGGTCTGACGGCACCGATGCTCGTTGTTGATTCCTCGGTCTGGATCGAGGACCTGCGATCCGCCCCAGGCGGCTTCCTGCGCTTCGGTGAGCTCAAGCACCGGCGCGCGGATGAGCTCGCAGTGACCGAACCGATTCTGCTGGAGGTGCTCGCAGGTTCCCGGCAGTACGACCTCGTGCGGTCCCGCCTGAACGCGCTCCCGCTGCGCAGAGTCGACCCGTCACGTGACTATGAGGCCGCGGCCGCGTTGTTCCGGGAGGCCCGCCGGCAGGGCCTGACAGTTCGCAGCCTGAACGACTGCCTGATCGCCGCCGTTGCGCTCCGGCTCGGCGACGTCGTGGTCCACCGCGACGAGGACTTCGAAGTGTTGTCCGGCATCACCGGGCTCCAGGCTCTAGACCTTCGCTGAGGCCAAGACCCGGGCTGGTCGATCGGCGTGGGCCGCTCAGGACGCGGAGCCTGGTGTCACCGGCTGGGGCAGACTGGGCCGCTGCACCCGCCGCCAGAAAGGCGGACGCCACAGTCGAGAGCGCCGTATCCTGCATAGCGGGCGTCCCCGAAATGGACGCGGGCCCCGACACAGCCACGGGCCGCCCGAGACTTGGCGGCAACCAACGGAAGGAACCGAGACATGGCAAACCCCTTCGAGGCGGCCCTCGACCAATCGGCCAAGCTCAGCATCAACCTCGCGGCGAAGTTGACTGGCATGTCGTCCGAGCAGGTCGCCGGCATCCTGGCTGACGGGATCCCCAAGGCCATGGCGGAGGCGAAGGCCGACCCAGCAGCAGCGACCCAGGCGGTCAAGCAGGCCTTGGAGGCAGTGCCTGAGTCGGTGCAGTCGATGTACGAGAAGGTGGAAGCCACCGCAGCGGCCCAGGGCGCGACGGTGGAGGACTTCACGAGGATGTTCGGCGCGTCGGCTACCACGCTTGCAGAGACCGCCTCGTCCATGGCGGGCGCCAGCAAGGAGCAGGCCGAGAAGGTTCTCGGCGCCGCCGTCCCAGCTGTCAAGGACGCCATGCGTGCCGGTGCGTCAGCAGCCGGCGCTGCCGCCGACTCCATCGACGCGGGCAAGGCGCAGGACCTGCTCGGACAGGCACAGGAGGCGACTGCCAAGGTCTTCGGCAGGCTCGCCGGTCGCTGACTCGGCAGGTCACGACTCCAGGGGTGATTCGGCTGCGACGAGCACATGGCGCAGCGGTGGCGTGCACCACCGAGCAGACAGAGTTGGGCGAGGGAATCCGGTGGGACGACCGGCGGTTCGAGGTGCTTCGGGTCGACATCGTCGCTGGCCGCCTCTATCGCGACCGGGTACGAGGTGACGGGTCCTTGGAGCCGGTGGCCGTGTACCGGCTGCCCTGGCCTGTCGGAGTGGTGGCACCTGTTCGGGGTGAAGGCGGCTTCTTGCTGGGTGCCGGACGGGGCTTCGTCCACCTGGCGCTGGACGGGACCTACCGCGTCGTCGCGGGTGAGGTGTCCCCGCCGCAGACCCGGATGAACGACGGTGGGTGTGACCCGGCGGGTCGGTTCTGGGCCGGGGCGCTGGCCGACGACCATCACGCCGGTGGGGGGTCGCTCTACCGGCTGGACAGCAGCGGCCGAGTTCAGCAGGTGCTGGACGGCCTGAGCATCCCCAACGGAATCGTCTGGACCGAGGACGGCAGCACGATGTACCTGGCCGACAGCGGTCCTGGCGTCGTGTACGCCTTCGACTTCGCCGCGTCGGAGGGCACCGTGTCGGCGCAGCGGGTACACATCACCGTCCCCCCGGACATCGGCGTACCGGACGGGATGACCATCGACTCCACCGGCGACCTGTGGGTCGCGATCTTCGGTGGCGGCCGCGTGCACCGCTACACCCCGGACGGCACCCTCAGGGAGGTGTTCGCCATCCCCGCACAACAGAGCACCTGCTGCGCATTCGCAGGGCCGGCCCAGAACCTCCTCTACGTCACCACGGCCACCGAGGGGTGGACTGACGAGCAGCGGCGGGCTGACCCGTCTGCCGGGCTTGTCTACCTGCTCACCCCGGATGCCGGCGGCCGGTCCACCGCGCCGTTCGTGCCAGATCCAGTCTGGTGGGAGTCGATCGAGGGTGACGTCGGCGCGGCAGTCATGGAGCAGGCGCGGTGAGCGGGGCGGAGCGCGAGCGGGTCGCGTCGTTCGGCCACCCCGAGGACGGCCTGTTCGAGTCCACCCCGTGGTACCACTGGGGCCCGTACCTGTCCGAACGGGCGTGGGGGACGGTACGGGAGGACTACAGCGCCGACGGGAACGCGTGGGCCTACTTCCCGCACGAGCACGCCCGCTCCCGTGCCTACCGCTGGGGCGAGGACGGCATGGCAGGGGTCAGTGACGTCGACCAGACCCTGTGCATGGCCCTCGCGCTGTGGAACGGCCGCGACCCGATCCTCAAGGAGCGGATGTTCGGCCTGACCGGTCCCGAGGGGAACCACGGGGAGGACGCCAAGGAGTACTGGTGGTTCCTCGACGCACTCCCGAGCCACGCCTGGCTGCAATGGCGCTACCACTACCCCCAGGCAGAGTTCCCCTACGCCGACCTGGTGGCCGAGAACGGCCGCCGGGACCACGACCAGCCCGAGTACGAGCTCATGGACACCGGGGTGTTCGACGACGACCGGTACTGGGTGGTCGACGTCGTCCACGCCAAGGCCGACCCGCACGACCTGCTCATGCAGATCAGCGTCACCAACGCCGGCCCAGACCGCGCCACCCTGCACGTCCTGCCGCACCTGTGGTTCCGCAACACCTGGTCCTGGGACGTGGCAGCGCCACGCCCGACGCTGCAAGCCACCGCGCCCGACCGGGTAGCGGTGGCGCACCCGCGGTTCGGCGACCTGCGCTGGGAGGTCGACACCGCTTCGGACGGGTCCGCGCCGGAACTGGTGTTCTGCGACAACGAGACCAACCTGGCCCGGCTGTACGGCTCAGCAGACTCCTCGGCGTACCCGAAGGACGGCATCAACGACCATGTCGTGTCCGGCGCCGCCACCGTCAACCCCGACCGCAGCGGGACGAAGGCGGCCGCGTGGAACCGCCTGTCGGTCGAACCCGGTCAGACGCAGGTCGTGCGGGTGCGCCTGCGCCCGCCGTCGCGCAGCCGAGCATTCGGACCGACCTTCGACGCGACGCTGCGCGCCCGGCGACGGGAGGCCGACGAGTTCTACGCCGAGGTCATCCCCGCCGAGGTCAGCGACGACGAGCGGCTGGTGGCCCGGCAGGCGTTCGCCGGGATGATCTGGGGCAAGCAGTTCTACTGCTACGACGTCCAGCGCTGGCTTGACGGCGACCCGACCCAGCCGACACCCCCATCGCAGCGTCGGGTGGGCCGCAACAGCCACTGGACCCACGTGGATGCCCGCGACATCCTGTCGATGCCCGACCCGTGGGAGTACCCATGGTTCGCCGCCTGGGACCTTGCCTTCCACACCATCGCGCTGGCCCACCTGGACCCGGCGTTCGCCAAGTACCAGCTGCTCGCCATGTGCCGGGAGTGGTTCCAGCACCCCAACGGGGAGCTGCCCGCCTATGAGTGGGCCTTCGGTGACGTCAACCCACCGGTGCACGCATGGGCGGCGCTGTACGTATGGGACATCGACGGCCGCAGGGACCGCACGTTCTTGGCCAGGCTGCTGCCGAAGCTGCTGATCAACTTCACCTGGTGGGTCAACAGGATCGACCCGGAGGGCGATCACGTGTTCGCCGGCGGGTTCCTCGGGCTGGACAACATCAGCGCGCTGGACCGCTCCAACCTCCCGGCCGGGGCCGACCTGGAGCAGGCGGACGGGACCGCGTGGATGGCCTTCTACTCCCTCACGCTGCTGCAGCTGGCTCGGATCCTGGCGAGCGAGGACGAGGCGTGGATCGACATCGCGGTGAAGTTCGTCGAGCACTTCGTGCTGATCGGCGACGCGATGCGGTCCCAGGGCCTGTGGGACGACCACGACGGCTTCTTCTACGACCTGCTGCACCAACCCGACGGCGACCTGGTGCCCATCCGGGTGCGCTCGATCGTCGGCGTGCTCCCGCTGCTGACGACGCTCGTGCTCGGTCCGGAGATCCTGGGCCCGACGGGGACGCTGGGCAAGCACTTCGCGGCCTTCCGCGACCGGTTCGACCCGAAGGACCTGGTCCAGGGTCGGGGCCAGCTGCTCCGCACGGACGATGGCGACGTGTTCGTCGTCGGGGTGGTCCCAGCCGGCACAGGAGGTCGCGTGCTGAGCCGCGTCTTCGACGAGCAGGAGTTCCTGTCTCCCTACGGCCTGCGCGCGCTGTCCCGTTACCACCGTGACAACCCCGTGTGGGTCGATCTGGGCGACTCCGTCGTCTCGGTCGAGTACGAGCCGGCTGAGTCGCGAAGCGGGATGTTCGGTGGCAACTCCAACTGGCGGGGGCCGGTGTGGATGCCCGTCAACTACCTCCTGCTGCGAAGCCTGCAGCGCAGCGCCCTGTCCCTCGGGAAGGGCGTCGAGATCGAGTACCCGACGGGGAGCGGGCAGTCCGCCGACCTGAGCGCCTGCGCGGAGGACCTCCGACGACGTGTCATCTCGCTCTTCCTGCGCGGGCCGGATGGCCGGCGCCCCTGCCACGGCGGTGTCGACAAGCTCCAGGACGACCCGCGCTGGCGGGACAACGTCACCTTCCACGAGTACTTCCACGGCGACGACGGCGCCGGCCTCGGAGCCGCTCATCAGACGGGGTGGACCGGCCTGGTCGCGGACCTGATCTGCCGCCCCAACCCGTTCGCGGCCGACCCGACGGGCTTCTGGCGCAGGTGACTCCGGGGCGTCCTGTCGACCTCGAGCGGTCGTAGGTGCCGTGCCCTGCGCGGCTCGTCATCTCTCGTCCCGGTCTCGCACTAGAGTCCGGCGCGGTGATGAGGGTGGCCGCACTGGAGGGGGAGGCGCGCGTGACGGACAGGCTCGAGCGGCCCGCGTCGGTGCGCCTGCGCCGGCTGCACAAGCAGTTCGGTCACGCAGAGGGTGCCGTCGTCGCCGTCCGGGACGTTGACCTCGACATCGCCGATGGGGAGTTCCTTACGCTCCTCGGACCCTCTGGCTCAGGAAAGACCACCGTGCTGCGGATGATCGCCGGATTCGAGCAGCCCACGGGGGGGCAGGTGTACCTCGGTGACGTCGACGTCACCCGCACAGCGCCCTTCGACAGGGATGTCAACACTGTCTTCCAGGACTACGCGCTGTTCCCGCACATGACGGTCCAGCAGAACGTGGAGTACGGGCTCCGCGTGAAGGGCACGAAGAAGCAGGAGAGGCGGCAGCGCGCCGCCGAGGCACTGGCCTCGGTCCGGCTGGCCGACTACGGCGCTCGACGACCGTCGCAGCTCTCCGGTGGGCAGCGTCAGCGGGTCGCGCTCGCTCGGGCGCTGGTGAACCGACCGAAGGTGCTTCTGCTCGACGAGCCCCTCGGCGCCCTCGACCTCAAGCTTCGAGAGCAGATGCAGGTCGAGCTCAAGGCTCTGCAGCGCCAGGTCGGAATCACCTTCGTATTCGTCACCCATGACCAAGAGGAAGCCCTGACGATGTCGGACCGGATCGCGGTCTTCAACGAAGGCCGGATCGAGCAGGTGGGGACGCCCACGGAGGTCTACGAGCATCCCGCGACCGAGTTCGTCGCCGGGTTCGTGGGAACCTCGAACCTGCTCAGCGGTGATGCTGCACGGGCCGTCGTCGGCTCGTCAGAGGCGGTCAGTGTCCGGCCCGAGAAGCTGCGGCTCGTCGCTCCTGGCGCTGAGGTCGGTCCAGGGGAGCACGGCGTGGACGGGACCGTCCAGGAGGTGGTCTACGCCGGGCCATCCACCCGGTTCGTGGTGGGTCTTGACGTGGGGGGACGCCTCGTGGTGGCTCAGCAGAACCAGCACGTGTCGTCGATGGACGTCATGAGCCTGCGCGGCACCCGGGTGAGGCTGATCTGGGACCGCGACAATGAGTTCCGCGTCTCCTGACGTGGTGAAGTTGCCGCTGGACGTGAAGCGGCACTGGACGTCCCGGGAGGGACAGGGGAGGTGAAGATGTCGCGATCGCGACTCATCAAGGCGGCTGCGCTTGTCTCGGGGGTGGCGCTGCTCGCTACCGCGTGTGGCTCGGACTCCGGCGGAGGGGATGACGGGGGCGCGCAGGCCACCGACGACACCGCCGCCGACTCGCTCGGCGGCGCCGCGTACGAGGGCCCCGTCGGGGACGAGACGGGGACGCTGAACGTACTCGCATGGCCTGGCTACGCCGAGGACGGTTCGACTGACCCGGCCGTGGACTGGGTGACGCCGTTCGAGGAGGAGACCGGGTGCGAGGTCAACGTCAAGGTCTTTGCCACGTCCAACGAGGCGGTGCAGCTGTTCCAGACTGGTCAATATGACGTGCTCTCCGCGTCCGGTGATGCGTCGCTTCGGCTCGTCTACGGCGAGCTGGTGCAGCCGGTCAACCTTGACCTCATCCCCAACTACAAGGACATCATCCCCGAGCTGAAGGACCAGCCGTGGAACTCCGTGAACGGGGTCAACTACGGCGTGCCTCACGGTCGTGGGGCGAACCTGCTGCTCTACACGCTTGCCGAGTACCCCGAGGCACCGACGTCATGGGCAGACATGTGGGAGGCGGACTCGCCGGCAGCCGGCAAGGTCAGCCCGTACGACGACGCGATCTACATCGCCGACGCCGCGGTCTACCTGATGGCCACCCAGCCCGAGCTCGGCATCGAGAACCCCTACGCGCTCGACCAGGAGCAGTTCGACGCTGCCATCGCGCTGCTGGAGCAGCAGAAGCCGCTGGTGAGCGAGTACTGGGGTGACGTGGTCAAGCAGGGTCAGGGCCTCGCCGCAGGGTCCACGCTGCAGTCCCAGGGCTGGCAGCTCACGGCGAACCTGGCCAACTCCGACGGCGAGGTCGTCGGGACGACCAAGCCGGAGGAAGGCGCCACGGGCTGGTCGGACACCTGGATGATCAAGAAGGACACCGAGGTCGTCGACTGCGCCTACAAGTGGCTGGACCACGTCATCTCGCCGGAGGTCAACGCCCAGATCGCTGAGTGGTTCGGCGAGGCCCCGGCCAACCAGAAGTCCTGCGAGCTCACCGAGAACCCGGACCACTGCACGTTGTTCCATGCTGAGGAGAGCGACTACTGGGACGACGTGTACTACTGGACAACGCCCACCGAGCAGTGCCTGGACGGTCGGACCGACGTGGCGTGCGTCGGCTACGACGACTGGGTCCAGGCGTGGTCGGCGCTGCGCAGTGGATGACCCACTGACCGGCGGCTGACCGCAACGAGAGGGGACGCGAGCAGCGTGAGCGTGCTGGGCAAGGCGCCGTCAGCACCTACGGCGCCGCCGGCAGGTCCCGGACCGGTGCGTGCGGTGCAGTCCTACCTGCACCGCACCGTATGGGTGCGGCTTGTCACGCTGCTCGCGCTCCCCCTCACCTGGCTCGTCCTGATCTACCTGGTGCCGCTGGCACTCCTGTTCGTCACAGCGCTGTGGAGCACCGACAGCTTCACCGGCCTTGTGGTGCGGGAGCTGTCGCTGGAGAACTTCCGCGAGATCTTCACCGAGCCCGCATTCCTGCTCACGGTGCTGCGGACCGTTGTGGTGGCCGCGACGGTGACGGTCCTGTGCACGCTCGTCGCGCTGCCGATGGCCTTCTTCATGGTTCGGGTGGCTCAGCCGCGGTGGCGCCCCCTGATGCTCGCGCTCGTGCTGACCCCCCTGTGGGCGGCCTACTTGGTCAAGGTGTACGCCTGGCGAACCATGCTCAACCCGCAGAGCGGGCTGGCCGCGGACGCGCTGGGCTGGGTCGGGCTTTCGGCTCCGGGCTACGGCCTTGGTGCGGTCACGGTCGTGCTGACGTACCTGTGGCTTCCATACATGGTGCTCCCGGTCTACACCGCACTGGCAGGCATGCCGGAGTCGCTGGTGGACGCAGCCGCCGACCTGGGTGCCAAGCCGTGGCGCACGTTCCGTGACGTCATGGTGCCGATCCTCTGGCCGGCCATCGTCGCCGGCTCGGTCTTCACATTCTCGCTGAGCATGGGCGACTACATCACCGTCCAGCTCGTCGGAGGCACCGCGCAGATGCTGGGGAACGTCGTGTACCAGAACTTCTCGGTGAACCTTCCGTTCGCGGCCGCCATGGCCACGCTGCCCGTCATCGTGATGATCGGCTACCTGCTGGCCGCCCGGCGCACCGGCGCCCTGGAGAGCCTGTGAGGGTGCGATGACTCTCAGCCGTCCGGTCAAGTGGGTGCTCGGTGCGCTGATGGCGCTGGGGCTCGCGTTCATCTATGTCCCGCTTGCCGTGGTGGTCATCAACTCGTTCAACGCCAGCGCGACGTTCGCATGGCCTCCGACGGAGCTCACCCTCGAGTGGTGGCAGGCGGCGTTCGCCAACGAGGGGGTCCGTCAAGCGCTGGTGACTTCGCTCAGGCTGGCTGCCGTGGCCACCATGCTGGCCCTGGTGCTGGGGACGTTGGCGGCGATGGCGCTCGCGCGCTACGAGTTCTTCGGACGCGACGTCGTGTCTTTGCTGTTCGTGCTGCCTATCGCGTTGCCGGGCATCGTCACCGGCATCGCGCTCAACAACGTGTTCACCACGTATCTCGGTGGGTTGACGTTCGTCACGCTCGTGATCGGACACGCCACGTTCTGCATCGTGGTGGTCATCAACAACGCTGCCGCCCGACTGCGCCGGACATCGCCGTCCATGGAAGAGGCGTCGATGGATCTCGGAGCCACCAGAGCCCGCACCTTCCGACTGGTGACGTTCCCTGCCCTGAGCAGCGCGCTGTTCGCCGGGGGGCTGCTGGCGTTCGGCCTGTCGTTCGACGAGATCATCGTGACGACGTTCACCGCTGGACCTGGTGTGCAGACCCTGCCGCTGTGGATCTTCCAGAACCTCTTCCGGCCGAACCAGGCACCGGTCGTCAACGTCGTCGCTGCCTTCCTGGTCGTGGTCTCGATCGTTCCTGTCTACCTCGCGAATCGGCTTTCGGGTGGCTCGGTCACCGGCGCCGGCCGGTAGCTCAGCGCTGCTGTGTCGGAGCCGTGCCGGGCAGTCCGAGCCATGCCGACACCAAGGGCCCCGCGACCTGCGCGTTGTAGACCGAGTCGTGGTCGACGCCTTCCGGGTACTCGGTGGCCACCTCGTGACCGGCGGACTCCAACGCTGCGGCGAACTGCTCGGTGAGCTGCTTCGGGACCAGGGGGTCGGCGGCCCCGTGCACGAGGAGCACGGGCAGGTCCGGCCGCTCATCGGCCAGGGCCATCGGGTCGCCGGGCGCCCAGTCCGCAGGGTCGGGCAGGCCGGGCCCGAACAGGTTGGCCGCCACGTCCGGGACGTCGGTGACGGCGGACAGACCAGCCAGACCGATGAGGCGGTCCGGGAACGCCGCAGGACTGGGGCAGCCCTGCTCGTCGGTGAACTCGTCAGGGTCCAGGGCGACCAGCGCCGCGAGGGTCGCGCCCGCGGAGTGCCCGAGGACGACCACCTCCGAGGGGGGCCGTCCTCGGCGTGTCGCCTCGGCGGCGGCGAAGGCGACACCGCACGCCACGTCCTGGACCGGTGTCGGGAAGAACGCATCCTGCGCTGCGGTCCGGTACGTGGTCGTCGCAGCGGTCGCCCCGTCCCTGGCCAGCGACTCGGCCAACGGGACCATCCCGGTCGGGTCGGCCGACACGAAGCTGCCGCCGGGCACCAGCACCACCAGCGGTGAGGGTCCCTGGAGGGACGCAGGCGACAGGATGAGTGTCGTGGTCAGGCCCGGACCGACCGAGTGCGTGGTCGCCGGAAGCGTCGCTGTCGGCGCGGAAGCCTCGTCGTCGGCCGTCGTGTCGTTCGAGCATGCAGCCAGGGCGGCGACCACGACGCATGTGCCGGCGACGGCGCGACGCCCCATCAGGGGCCCATCCGCGCTGAGTAGTCCCAGGCGTGCATCGTCACCGGTGTCAGTCGCAGCGCGACCTCGCTCGTCGCGCGCGACCGCAACCACCGTGCCAAGCCGGACGAGGGGTCATCGAGGTAGCGGTGGATGAGTCGCTCGAGGACGTCGGCTGCGCCGAGCTCGACGATCTCTGCCACGGCCTGGCCGCGCACCCCCCGGTAGGGCTGCGTGTCACCGGCGACCTCGTATCCGACCCTCGGGTCGGCACGCAGCCGCCGGACGATCACTGCGTCGGCCTGCGTGGCGCACCAGATCGCGCCGTCGTGGACGTCGAACCACATGGACTGGACCATCGCTCCGTTTCGTCCTGACGTCGCCAGGCGGATGGGGATGACCTGGCTGGACAGGAAGGACCCGGCTGTCGAGGAGTCCCACGGCCCGGTGGGCTCCGGCAGGGTCGACCTCGGTCGCGGCACCGGATGATCGTCCTCCAACGACCCTCGCGCGCGCCAGGCCCTGTCTGGGGTGCGCGGTCGACCTGGTCAGTCGGGCGCTGTGGGCGCAGGACCACGATCCGGCAGAGATGATCGCGGGGTGATCAGGAGATGAGGCCCAGCGCGTAGGCCCCCACGGTCGCGCTGAGCTCGGCCACCCTGGCAAGGTCGTCCTCGTCGGGAGGGCCGACCACCGACACCGGTTCGGCGACCGACCGCCAGGACAACCCGGTGGTCACGGTACGGATCGAGCGGGCAGCGCCCGCGGTGTCGTCGTTGCCGTGGATGTACACGCCGAAGGGCAGGCCGACGGTGGCACTCAGGCAGGGGTAGTAGACGACGTCGAAGAAGTGCTTCAGTGCCCCGGACATGTAGCCGATGTTGGCCGGTGTGCCCAGCAGCACCGCGGTCGCGCCCAGCACGTCGGCCGGCCCGGCGCTCAGCGCGGGTCGCACCGCGACGTCCAGCCCCTCGAGTGCCTCGTCGTGCGCCCCGTCCACGGCCGCCTCGAGCAGGGACTGGAGTGCGGGGGAGGGGGTGTGGTGGACCACCAGCAGCCGCGCCGCGTCCGACATCAGCGGGTCACCACCGACCGTCGAGTGATCATGGTGTGCCTGCGTCCGCGTCCAGCCACGGCAGCTCGCTCAGGTCGGACACGCTGCGGGGTGACCCGTTCTCGGTCCAGGTGAGCGCCGCGGTGCGAGATGCCACGTCGGCCGCCAGTCGCGCGGACTCCGATCCGTGCCGCCAGGTCATCACCAGCTCGGGTCCCTCCACGACCGCGGTCATCTCCCCCGCGAAGGCCGGATGGGTGCTGCGGAACCGGATGAGCCGGAGGAGGGCCGCCACGACCGGGCGCCGCAGGTTCGCGGCCACCTCGTCCGGGGAGTACACGTGACGGTTGACGTCGCGACCCACGTCGGTGCGCGCGAGCAGGTCCATGTCGTTGGATCCGGCCAGCATCCCCACGTAGTAGACCTGCGGGATGCCAGGGGTGAAGAACTGCAGGGCGCGGGCGATCAGGTAGGCGCTGTCGTCCCGGCCCAGGGCGTCGTAGAAGGTGCAGTTCACCTGGTACAGGTCGACGTTGCTGGCCGCCGCGCCGGTCGCCTGGCGCGAGGTGCCGCCGCTGCCGGCGTGGATGGCCTCGACCAGGCCATCGATCTGCGCGGGGCTGAGCAGGCCCGGCCTGGTCCTGTCCTGCGGGTCGGCGCCGACGTCGACGACCCCGATGCCGTCATGGGTGTCCAGGACGGTGACGGCGTTGCGTGGGCGCACCAGGAGCCAGGCGTGCAGCGGCTCGGCGTCCCCGGTGATCAGGGCGTGGAGCACCAGCGGGGGCAGGGCGAAGTCGTACACGAGGTCGACGCGGCGGGCGATGGCGACCTGCTGCTGGTAGTAGGAGTGCACCTCGACGAGCACCTGCAGGCCACGCTCGTGGCACCAGCAGGCGATCTCGTCGATGAAGCCGAAGGTGTCCTCGGTCATGAACGACGTCGTCCCGGGGGTCTTGACCGCGTATCCCACCGCGTCCAGCCGCACGGACGCTGCCCCGGCCCCGGCGATCCGATCGAGTACGGCCAGCAGGTACTCACGACCGGCGTCGCTGCGCACGTCGATGTCCACCTGGTGCGGGGTGAACGTCGTCCAGACCAGTCGTCTGCTGCCGTCGGCCATCGCGAACGCGGTGAACGGCAGGCCGGGTCGTGGCCGGTACAGCGCCATCAGGTCCTGCTCGGTGGCGCCGTGCGGGAACACCGAGGAGAGGGTGAGGAACATGTCGGCGTAGCGGGAGGATGCGCCGTTGGACAGCCAGTCGGTGAACTGCGGCGAGCGGGCCGAGACGTGGTTGACGATCACGTCGATCATCACGTCGAGGTCGGCGGCCACGTCCGCTACGTCCGCCCAGGTTCCCAGTCGCTGGTCGACCGCGGTGTGGTCGTCCGGGTCGAACCCGGCGTCCGCCGCGTCGAACGGGGTGAAGAACGGCAGCACGTGCACCCCGCCGAACAGGCCGGCGAGCGAGCCGCGCAGCAGACGAGCCAGACCCGGGAGGTCACCGGCGAGCCGGTCGGCGTAGGTGATGAGCTGCACCTGGTTGCGCAACACGAGTCCTCCTGCCGCGTGTCCCGGGATGCTAGGCATACCACAGCGAACGATGGTCCCCTCGTCCGACTTGGCGGGATACGGGACGAGTCAGCCATGGCCCTCAGGCGGGCATCGTCCCGTTCGGCCCTGTCCGCTTCGGTGCGGCCGGCTCCGCGACGCTGTTCGCCCTGGACACCGTCGCCAAGGTCGTCATCGTCCAGCTCAAGGTGGTCGTGGGGACTCGGCTGGTGTAGCACCGCGCGTCGACACGCGGTCTGCAGAGGCCTCGCGCCCGGGGTTCGCTAGGCCTGTCCGCGGGTGCGGAACCGCAGTGCAGTCGCCTGTTGGACCACCCGCACAGACCGCAGCGACCGGTGGACCAGGCTCTCGTCCTCGCGGGTCATCCGGGTGCGCGGCACGGTGTCGTCGATGGGTTGCCCCCGCTGCGCGTCGTCCAGCTGCTGGTGAAGACGCAGTCGAGTGAGCACGGTGTATGCCGAGACCAGCTCGTGCACCGAGTCCGATGACAGCTGGGACGACTGCTCCGCTGCCTGAAGGCGCGCAGTCGTGGAGGGGGTCATCGTGCCCGCGGCCAGACCGTACAGCCGTGACAGCATGACCAGCGGCGCCAGGGCGCCCTTCTTGGTGTCGAAGCGGCCCGAGACCAGCCGCATGCGCCCGAACGGCGTCAGCCCGACCGGGAACGTCACCGCGGCCCGGGCCAACCCCTGCAGCAGCCGTGCCGACGCGGCGGCACGGAGCAACGTCTCCAGGAGATCACCGGTGTCCAGCATGCCGTGGATGGGTCGCAGATCCAGGAAGACGCTGGCATCGATCAGCGCCTGCGGGGTCGGGTCCGCGAACCGGTTCTGCAGGCTCGACCGCCAGTCGGCGAGACTGTGGCACCAGGTCGTCGCCATGTAGTTGCCGTCGCAGCGACGCAGCCCTGCGGACTGCAGGTCCGCCACTACACGCTCGGCGAGCCGTCGACCGAACTCGATCGCGTCGGGCGAGCCGTCGGCCAGGACGATCGCGTTGTCCTGGTCACTTGCCAGCGACAACTCGCGACGGGCATGAGATCCGAGTGAGAGCCACGCATAGTCGGTCGGAGGCGAGCCGAGCTCATGCTCGGCGCGGGCGATCGACTGGCGAGTGATGTCGTCGTAGTAGTCGGCGAGCCCGGCCGCCGCGAGGGGTGCCGGTCTCTCGGTGGCCAGCCGCCCGGCCTCCTGCAACGTCGTCGCGAACGACAGGCCGGTCACGGCCGCCGTGCCTCCGTTCCTCGCCTCACCAGGCCTGTCACCAGGCCATGATCCCTGCTCGACCCACCATCGTCCAGGCTGCGATGCAGCCGGGCAGCGCGGCTCGGCACGTCCGATGCGACAGCCCCCTCCGAGGGGTGCCACTCGCGCCGCCTAGCCGTCTGGTGCCGCGGTGTGGCATTCTGGGCGACGCCGGGATACCGAGTCTGAGGCCGTTGGGGAAGACGTCCCTCAGACGAAGGAGGACCGGTGGTGACTCGTGGAGTGTTGTTCGTCCACGCCGCTACGTCGGCGCTGTGCCCGCATGTCGAGTGGGCCGTCGCCGGCGTCCTTGGCGTGTCCTTACCCATGCAGTGGACGCCACAGCCGGTGGCGCCGGGCACCTTCCGCACCGAGGTGTCCTGGCAGGGCCCGGTCGGCACGGCAGCGGCGCTGACGTCCGCCCTTCGCGGGTGGCAGCACGTGCGCTTCGAGGTCACCGAGGAGCCCACCGCGAGCTCTGAGGGCGCGAGGTACTGCTTCACCCCCTCATTGGGGGTGTTCCACGCAACCACTGGGCTGCACGGTGACATCCTCGTCCGCGAGGACCGGCTGCGGGCGGCCATGGCCCGGGTGCGCGCCGGCAGCTCGGAGGCTGGCGAGGAGATCGACACTCTGCTCGGCAAGGCCTGGGACGACGAGCTCGAACCGTTCCGGCACGCCGGCGACGGGACGCCGGTGCGCTGGCTGCACGAGGTGGGCTGAGCCCGTTGCGGCACCCGGTCAGGCGGTGCGGAACGCCAGGGCGACGTTGTGCCCGCCGAACCCGAAGGAGTTGCTTACCGCCGCCAGGTCGCCCTCACCCAGAGCCCGAGGCGTGCCAGTGACCACGTCAAGGTGCACCTCGTCGTCGGGGTCCTCCAGGTTGATGGTCGGGGGGGCGGTGCGTTCGGTGAGCGCCAGCACCGTCGCGACCGCCTCGACCGCTCCAGCGGCGCCGAGGAGGTGGCCGGTCATCGACTTCGTGGCCGACACGGCCACCTCGTCGGTGGCATCGCCCAGGCAGGAGCGGATGGCCAGCGACTCCGCCACGTCGCCTTGCGGGGTGGAGGTGGCGTGGGCGTTGAGGTGTCGGATGTCCCGCGGCGCCAGGTCGGCGTCGGCCAGGGCATCCACCATCGCCTGGGCGGCACCCGCACCGACCGGGTCGGGCTGGGCGATGTGGTGGGCGTCCGATGTCATCCCGACGCCGGCCACCTCGGCGTACACCCGGGCGCCTCGACCTGCGGCGTGCTCGGCCGACTCCAGCACGAGCACACCCGCACCCTCCCCGTAGACGAAGCCGTCGCGACCCTTGTCGTAGGGACGGCTGGCCCGTTCCGGCTCGTCGTTGCGGCGCGACAGCGCCTGCATGTTCGCGAACGCAGCGATCGGAAGCGGATGGATCGCGGCTTCGGTGCCGCCGCAGACGACGATGTCGGCCCGCCCGCTGCGGATCATCTGAAGACCCTGACCGATCGCCTCGGCTCCGGACGCGCACGCGCTGATCGGGGTGTGCACTCCGGCGCGCGCGACGAGCTCGAGCGCGATAGCAGCAGCGGGGCCGTTCGGCATCAGCATCGGGATCGCCAGCGGTGAGACCCGCCGGGCGCCCTTCTCGCGCAGCGCGTCGTAGTTGGCCAGCGTGGTCAGCACCCCGCCGATCCCGGTGCCGACGACGACCCCGAGCCGGTCGGGGTCCATCCGGCCCGAGTAGTCCTCGTCGGCAGGGCTGGGAAGGCCGGCGTCCGCCCATGCCTCCCGGGCGGCGATCAGCGCCAGCTGCGCGGTCCGGTCGAGCCGCCGGGCCTCCACCCGGTCGAGCACGTCGAGCGGGTCGACCGCCACAGGGGCGCAGATGTGCACCGGCAGGATCGCCACCCACTCCTCGGGCAGCCGGCGCACCCCGGACCTCCCGGCGAGCATGCCGGCCCAGGTAGACCGGGCGTCCCCGCCCAGCGGGGTCGTGGCGCCCAGCCCGGTGACGACGACACCGCGCGCGGAGACCACGCCTCAGGCCACCGAGCGCTCGATGTAGGCAACCGCGTCGCCGACGGTCCGCAGGCCCTTGACGTCGTCGTCAGGGATCTGGACACCGAAGCGCTCCTCGGCCGCCACGACCACCTCGACCATGGAAAGGGAGTCCACGTCCAGGTCGTCGGTGAACGACTTCTCCAGCTGGATGTCCTCGGTGGGGATGCCGGCGATCTCGTTGACGATCTCGGCGAGACCAGCGCGGATCTCCTCGGTGGTGGCCATGTGGGTTACCTCCTGGGGGTGGGTGGGACAACAGGCCGAGGGTATGCGATCAGGGGACGCGGACGACCTGAGCGGCGTAGACGAGTCCGGCGCCGAACCCGATGGTCAGAGCCAGGTCACCGCTGGACAGCTCGCCGTCGGCGATCATCCGGTCCAGGGCGAGCGGGATCGACGCAGCCGACGTGTTGCCTTGGTGAACGATGTCACGCGCGATGGCGACGTGGTCCGGGAGCTTGAGGGCACGGGCCATGGCATCGGTGATCCGCATGTTGGCCTGGTGCGGGACGAAGGCGGCCAGGTCGTCCAGGGCGATGCCCGCGGCTTCGAGCGCCTGCCTGGCCGCCTTGGCCATCTCGAAGGCGGCCCACCGGAACACCGGGTTGCCGTCCATCTCGATGTACGGCCAGCGGGGGCCGCCGGGCTGGGCGAATGCCTCGTCCCATGGGTGGTCCTGGCGGATCAGCGCGATCCCGGAGGTGTCCGAGCCCCAGACCACCGGCCCGATCCCCGACTGCTCGGACGGGCCGACGACGACGGCCCCCGCCCCGTCACCGAAGATGAACGCGGTCGCGCGGTCGTCCCGGTTCAGGAACGTGCTGAGCTTCTCCACACCGATGACCAGGACGTGGCGCGCGCTGCCCCCGCGGACCATGTCCGAGGCCAGGGCGACCCCGTGGCAGAACCCGGCGCACGCCGCCCCGACGTCGAAGGCGGCCGCGCCTGCCGTGCCGATCCGCAGCTCGACCTCAGGGGCGACCGACGGGGTCTGGTTCAGCCCGGTGGAGGTGGCCACGATGATCACGTCGACCTCGGACGGGGTCAGGCCGGCGTGCGCCAGCGCCTTTCCTGCCGCCTCGGCACCCATGTCTGCGACCGTCTCGTCGTCCCTGGCGAAGCGCCGGTCCTCGATTCCGGACCGGCTGCGGATCCACTCGTCGCTGGAGTCGATGCGTTCGAGGATCTCGGCGTTGCCGACCACACGCTCGGGGCGGTAGGCCCCCAGCCCCAGGATGGTGGCCTCGGGGCCGCGGGCGGCGGCACGGATCGAAGGGGTCATGCCGGGGCCTCCGAGTGGTCGGTGAGGAACGCTCGTGCGTCGTCGAGCTGGTCCGGGGTGCGCAGGGCGAACGTCGCGACGCCCGGCAGCGTGCGCCGTGCGAGACCGGTGAGCGGTCCGGCAGGCGCGAGCTCGAGAACGCCGGTGACACCCAGCCCCGCCAGGGTGGCCTGGCATGCGTCCCAGCAGACCGGAGCCGACACCTGCTCGACGAGCCGGGTGAGCATGCCACGTCCAGTGGCGACCACCGACCCGTCACGGTTGGACAGCAGCCGGCAAGTGGGATCGGTGACCGCCATCCCGCCCACGAGTGCCCGCAGCCGGTCCATTGCGGGGGCCATGTGGTCGGTATGGAACGCACCGGCCACGTCGAGCGGACGCAGCCTGGCAGCCGGGGGCGGGTTCTCCGCCAGCACCTGGAGCTGCTCGAGGGTGCCGGCGGCCACCACCTGCCCGGCGCCGTTGACGTTGGCGGCGGTCAGGCCGGTGCGCTCCAGGGCGGCGAAGACCTCGTCCGGGTCCCCGCCGAGCACGGCGGTCATCCCGGTGGGCGTGGCGGCCGCGGCCTGCGCCATCGCCCGGCCGCGCTCGCGGGCCAGCACCATCGCCTGCTCCGCGGTGAGCACACCCGCCACGACGCTCGCGGTGAGCTCCCCGACGGAGTGTCCGGCGGCGACATCCACCGAGAATGCGCGGGACTGCTCGGCGAGCAGCTGCTCGAGCGCGACCAGGCCTGCGGCCACGAGCAGCGGCTGCGCCACGGCGGTGTCCCGGATGGTGTCGGCGTCCGCGGTGGTGCCCAGTGCCATCAGGTCGAGGTCGGCGGCAGCGGAGAACCACGTCAGTCGTTCCGGCACTCGGGGGAGCTCGAGCCAAGCAGTGAGCATGCCCGGGGCCTGGGCGCCCTGACCGGGTGCGACGACCGCCAGCATGGAGCAAGCCTGCTCCGTCCTAGCCGGTGCGGGGGGATCGGCGGCTACGAAGTTCTTCCCCGGGTTCTTGTAGGACCCCTACAACCCCACCCGGTCCGCCCGCGGTCCCGCCGACCCGCTCCGGCTCGACGAGTCGGCCAAGGGTGAGAGCCACCCGCAGGACGAACAAGCCGCGGGGATCGCTCGGTGACCACCCGGTGAGCTCGTGCACCCGGCGCAGCCGGTACCGGACGGTGTTCGGATGCACCAGCAGCCGACGCGAGGTCGCCTCGATGGACGACCCCGTGCTCAGGTAGGCCTCCACGGTGTCCATCAGGGCACCGCGGTCGTCGGCGAGGGGACCGAACACGTCGGTCACCAGAGTGCGCCTGGCGTGCCCGTCGCCGGCCAGAGCCCGCTCGGGGAGCAGGGCGTCGGTCGCCACCGGACGTGGCGCGTCGGCCCAGCCGGGGGCCGCGCGCAGCCCGGCCAGCGCTCGGCGTGCCGATGCGCCCGTCGAGCCCAGGGTCTGCGCGGCCGGACCGACGACGACCGGTCCCGGGCCGAAGGCGTCGGCCACCGAGCGGGCCGCAGCGACCGGGTCGCCGACCTGGTCCAGCAGCACCACCAGGCGTTCCCCGTGCACACCGACCAGCGCGGAGTGGCCCGCGGCCCGCGCCGCGGTGCGGATCTCGTCCACCACGGTCTCCGGATCCCGGGGCCGTGGGGCCGCCCCCACCACGACCGTCAGCGCCCCGCGCCCCGGCCACCGCAGCGCCGCCGCCTGCGAGAGGACCGCCTCGTCGATCTCGTTGCGCAGCACCGAGTCGACCACGAGAGCCTCGAGTCGTGCGTCCCACGCGCCGCGGTCCTCCGCCGCACGCGCGTACACGGTGGCGGCCGCGAAGGCGACCTCGCGCGAGTACCGCAGCATCGCCTCGTGGACGTCGGGCGCAGCCTGCGGGCCGACGACGTCCTCCAGCGACTCCTCGACCGCGTCGAGGGCCACCCTGGTCATCTGCACCACCCGTTCCAGGCGGATGGCCCGGATGAGCTCCGGTGGGGCCGCGCCGAACACCTCGGCCGAGACGGCCTTGTGCCGCCGGGGGTCGCGGTACCACGCGGCGAACGCCACGATCGCCGACTGGAGGATCACGCCAACCCATGACCGCAGCTCGGCGGGCATCGACCGGTACCAGGAGAGCCGCTCGTTCAGCCGTGCCAGGCCCCGGGTGGACAGCTCCCCCGCTCCCCGTTCCAGCCTGCGGGCTGCCTCATCCGGGTCGAAGTCGCGCGCGGGCCCGCCCCCTTCGGCTCGGCCCCGCGGCATGCCCGCGACCCTAACCCGCTGACGGGACCTTCGACCCGCCGAGGTGCGCACCCTCTTCAGGTACCGTCCCTCAACCGCACCGACCACCGGGGAGGATGGGCATGACCTTCGCACCAGCCGACCCCGCATCCCTGCAGGTTGGCCCGACGTGCACGAGCTGTCGATAGCCCAGGCGATCGTCCACACGGTCGTCGAGGCGGTAGGGGACGTCCCGGTCGAGGCTGTCGAGGTGACGGTGGGAGCGCTGTCCGGGGTCGTGCCCAGCGCGCTGGAGTTCTGCTGGGAGATCGCCACGGACGCGACGACGCTTGCCGGGTCGTCGCTGGTGATCGAGTACGTGCCCACGACGATCTTCTGCGGCGGCTGCGACGCCCTCGTGCGACCAGAGGTGGGGTTCGTCTGCCCGACCTGCGGCGGACTGTCGGGCGACCTGCGCTCCGGTCGCGAGCTCGAGGTGCGCGCCGCCCGGCTCAGGGACTCCGCGGAGGTCCGGCCGTGACGACGACGTCCCCGACACCGCGCATCGTCGAGTTGCGCCGGGGGGTGCTGGAGAAGAACGACCGCCTCGCCGCCGACCTGCGGACCCGGTTCGCCGCTGCGAACGTGGCGGTGTCGAACTGGGTGTCCAGCCCGGGCAGCGGCAAGACGACCCTGCTGGAACGCGTGCTGGTCCGCGCCCGCGCCCGCGGCTTCGCGGCCGCGGCGCTGGTCGGGGACTGCGCGACCGACAACGATGCCCAGCGGCTGGCCGCCTCCGGTGCCCCCGTGCGACAGATCGTCACCGATGGACTGTGCCACCTGGAAGCCGACATGGTCGGTGCCCATGTGGCCGCGCTGGAGGCGGACGGTCACGCGCTGGAGGCGTTGGACCTGCTGGTGCTCGAGAACGTCGGCAACCTCGTCTGCCCCACCTCCTTCGACCTCGGAGAGGGGCTGCGCGTCGCGCTCATGTCGGTGACCGAGGGGGAGGACAAGCCGCTGAAGTACCCGCAGCTGTTCGCCTCGGCCGACGTCATCGTGCTCACCAAGGTCGACATCGCCACGGCGGTGGAGTTCGACGCCGACATGGCCCTGTCCGCGATCGCCACCGTGGCCCCGGACCGTCCGGTGCTGTCCACGTCCGCGCGGACCGGTCTGGGCGTCGACGCCCTGCTCGATCTGCTGCTGTCCCCGTCGACAGCGACGTGATCCGTCGCGCCGCTCGGCTGTCCGGGATCGTCCAGGGCGTCGGGATGCGCCCCCACCTGCATCGGCTCGCCCTCGAGGAGGGTCTGGGCGGGCACGTCGGCAACGACGCCGCCGGGGTCTTCCTCGAGGTGGAGGGGCCACCCGAGCGTGTCACGCGGTTCCTGGATCGCATGGTCGCCCAGGCGCCCCCGCTGGCGCTGATCGAGGACGTCACGGTGCGCGAGGTCCCGGCCACCGGTCTGTGCGGGTTCCGCATCGTGACCTCGCTGCAGGCCGCGGACCCCGCGGCCGGCAGCGCCCCGGTGGCGCTGGTGCCCCCCGACACCGCGACCTGCCCGCAGTGTGTGGCCGAGATGCTCGACCCGACGGACCGCCGCTACCGCTACCCGTTCATCGCCTGCACGTTCTGCGGACCCCGGTTCACCATCGTGCGTGGCGTCCCGTACGACCGACCGCACACCACCATGGACGCCTTCGGCCTCTGTGCGGACTGCCGCCGCGAGTACGAGGACCCCGGGGACCGCCGGTTCCACGCGCAGCCGACCGCCTGCGGGGTGTGCGGGCCACGGCTGGCCTTCCGCCCGGAGGGGCACGGCGTGCCGACCGAGGTCGGGGACGCGGCGCTGGCAGCAGCCGCGCGGCTGCTGCGCCAGGGCGGGATCGTCGCGGTCAAGGGCGTCGGCGGTTACCACCTCGCGTGCGACGCCCGCCGCCCCGACGTGGTGGCACGACTGCGTGCCCGCAAGCGCCGCTCCCGCAAACCGTTCGCGCTGCTGGCCGCTGACATCGACGCCGTACGGTCCCTGGTCGTCACAGACCAGGACACCGAGGACGCCCTGACCTCGCCGGAGGCCCCGATCGTGCTGGCGCCGGCCCTCGACTCGCCGACAGCCCAGGCGCTGGTCGCGTCGGTCGCCCCCGGCCAGTCGTCCCTGGGGCTGATGCTGCCCTACAGCGGGCTGCACCACCTGCTCGTCCGTCCCCATCCGGACGTCCCGGGCAGCGTTGCCGACCTGCTCGTTCTGACCAGCGCCAACCTGTCCGACGAGCCGCTGTGCACCGACCCGGCCGAGGCGGACGAGCGCCTGGACGGGATCGCCGACGGGTGGCTGCACCACGACCGGCCGATCCATCTGGCCTGCGACGACTCGGTCGTGAGGCTGGTGCCGACGGTCGCCGGCCGTGCCGGGACGGGGACGGCGACGGGCACCCTGCAGCCGGTGCGCCGCAGCCGCGGATACGCCCCGGTTCCGGTGCGGCTGCCCGTCGACTGCCCGCCCACCCTCGCGGTCGGCGGGGAGCTCAAGGCCACCGTCTGCCTGGCCGACGGGCGCCGCGGCTGGCTCAGCCAACACCTCGGCGACGTCGCGTCGCTGGAGGCGTTGGCCCTGCTGCGCCGGACAGTGGACGTCCTGCAGGCACAGTCCCGCATCGCGCCGGAACGGGTGGTCGCCGACCTGCACCCGGGGTACCTGTCGCGGCGCTGGGCCAGCGAGCATGCCGACGCCATCGGGGCCGAGCTGGTCGGCGTCCAGCACCACCATGCGCACCTGGGATCGCTGCTCGCCGAGCACGGGCACCCCCCCGACGAGCCGGTCCTCGGGGTGACCTTCGACGGCACCGGCTACGGCACGGACGGCGCCATCTGGGGCGGCGAGTTCCTGCTGGGCTCCTACGCGTCAGTGCAGCGGGTGGCGCACCTGCGGCCGGTGGCCCTGCCCGGCGGGGACGCCGCCATCACCCACCCGTCCCGGATAGCGCTGGCTCACCTTCAGGCTGCCGGCCTGGACTGGGACCCACGCCTGCCCGCGGTCCAGGCCCTCACCGAGGTCGAGCGCACCCTGCTGCGCGGGATGCTGCGCACCGGAACCGGATGCGTGCCCACCACGAGCATGGGGCGCCTCTTCGACGCCGTGTCGTCACTGGCCGGGATCTGCCAGCGCTCCGGGTACGAGGGCCAGGCCGCGATCGAGCTCGAGGGGCTGCTTCCACAGGCCGCCGACCTGTCGTCGAGGACCGACTACCGGTTCGCGCTCGACATGTCCGGTGTCGGCGCCTGGGTGGTGGACCCGGGCCCGGTGCTGGCCGCCGCCGTCCACGACGTGCTCGCCGGCGTCTCGTCCGCTGCGGTATCGATGCGGTTCCACCACGCCGTCGCCGACATGGTCGCTGACCTCGCGCGCGCCGTCCGCGATCGTGACGGGGTGCAGACTGTTGGATTGACTGGTGGAGTGTTCCAGAATGCCGTGATGACCACCCTCTGCCGCCAGGTTCTCGGCGAGGCCGGGTTCACGGTGCTCGTGCACCGCCGCGTCCCGCCCAACGACGGCGGGCTGGCGCTAGGACAAGCGATCGTCGCCGCGTGCGGCGGAGGAAGGTAGGCGGCCATGTGCCTGGGAGTGCCCGGCAAGGTCGAGCAGATCTGGGACGTCCAGGGCACCCGGATGGCCACCGTCGACTTCGGTGGCATCCGCAAGGAGGTGTGCCTGGCCTACGTGCCCGAGGTCGAGGTGGGGGACTACACCGTGGTGCACGTCGGCTTCGCCATCACCAAGCTGGACGAGGAGTCGGCGCTGGAGACCCTGCGGCTCTTCGAGCAGATCGGTGCCCTGGAGGCGGAGTTCGGGACCACGTTCAACCAGTAGGCGTCCGGCAGTTCTCGCGCCCGCGGGCATCGGAGGAGACATGAAGTACCTCGACGAGTTCCACGACCCGGGGCTGGCCCGGCGGCTGCTGGACGAGATCGCCGCCACCGTCACCCAGCCGTGGGCGATCATGGAGGTCTGCGGCGGGCAGACCCACACCATCATCCGCAACGGCATCGACCAGCTGCTGCCGGACGGCGTGGAGATGATCCACGGCCCAGGATGCCCGGTGTGCGTCACTCCGCTGGAGATGATCGACCGCGCGCTGGCGATCGCCGCCCGCCCGGAGGTCATCTTCTGCTCGTTCGGCGACATGATCCGGGTGCCGGGGAGCGAGAAGGACCTGTTCAGGATCAAGAGCGAGGGCGGGGACGTCAGGATCGTGTACTCGCCGCTGGATGCGGTGAAGATCGCCCGGGACAACCCCGACAAGCAGGTCGTCTTCTTCGGCATCGGCTTCGAGACCACCGCACCGGCCAACGCGATGACGGTGTACCTGGCGAAGAAGGAGAAGATCGAGAACTTCTCCATGCTGGTGTCCCACGTCCTCGTGCCGCCGGCGATCTGCGCGCTCATGGAGTCACCCACCCGGCGTGTCCAGGGGTTCCTCGCGGCCGGACACGTGTGCGCCGTCATGGGCATGCGCGAGTACGTCCCGCTGGTCGAGAGGTTCCGCGTCCCGATCGTGGTCACCGGGTTCGAGCCGCTCGACGTCCTCGAGGGCATCCGCCGGACGCTCGCCCAGCTCGAGCAGGGACGAGCCGAGCTCGACAACGCCTACCCGCGCGCGGTGTCGATGGACGGCAACATCCCCGCCCAGCAGATGGTGCTGGACGTGTTCGAGACCACCGACCGCGCCTGGCGGGGCATCGGGATGATCCCGGCGAGTGGCTGGCGGCTGTCGCAGCGGTACGCGCACTACGACGCCGAGCAGCGCTTCGACGTCAGCGACATCCGCACCGAGGAGTCGCCGCTGTGCCGCAGCGGCGAGGTTCTGCAGGGGTTGATCAAGCCCCACGAGTGCGCCGCCTTCGGCCGCGAGTGCACCCCGCGCAACCCACTGGGGGCGCCGATGGTGTCCAGCGAAGGGGCGTGCGCGGCGTACTACCAGTTCCGCAGGATCGCCACCCCGAGCGGCGCCTCTGCCTGAGGCAGTTTCGGGGGCTCCCGCGGGTCGCCGTCCGCGTCCCCTGGCCGCTGAAGCGCTCATCGTCCGAGGGTTGGAGGGTGATGACCCTCAGTTGCTCGGACGCAAGCCGGGGGTGTGGTGGACGGGGGTGCTGCGGGCGCCGCGCGGTTGCGGCTTCGGGGGCTCGCCCGGCGGCGGTGGTGCGCTCGGACGGGGCCATCGTCCGAGGGTTGGAGGGTGATGGCCCTCAGTTGCTCGGACGCAAGCCGGGGGTGGCTGCTGGCACGGGAGCGGATCGCCTGCGTGTCGGTGTCGCGTGGCTGTGCGCGGGGCGATGATGCTGGAGGGGACAGGCCGGCCACCTGGGAGTCGCTCAAGCAGGACGCCCCACCCGGGCTGCTGTTCGGCTGGAAGAACTTCTACGACGAGGACCAGCCGGTCTTCAGCGCCGAGCAGGCCATGAGCCCGCAGCCCACCCCCCCGGGTGGATCTCCTACCAATGAGCGGGCCGCCACCCAGCAGGTTCCCGCGCGCCTCCCACCTGGGTAACGTGCGCCTACGTGACTGCTGAGCGGGCCCTACCGGTCGACCTGGAGAGCTGGACCTGCCCCGTCCCGCTGCGCGACTCGCCGACCGTGCTGCTCGGCCACGGTGCCGGGGGACGGCTGTCGGCCGAGCTCGTCCAGCACCTGTTCCTGCCCGCCTTCGGTGGTGACGCCGACGCGCTCGGAGACTCCGCAGTGGTGCGGGTCGGCGCGACTCGGATCGCCATGACCACCGACTCGTTCGTGGTCAGGCCCCGGTGGTTCCCCGGCGGCAACATCGGGGCGCTGGCGGTCAACGGGACGGTGAACGACCTGGCCATGGTCGGGGCCCAGCCGCTGTACCTCACTGCGGGATTCATCCTGGAGGAGGGACTGCTGGTCGACGAGCTCGGACGGCTGTCGGTCGCCCTCGGGGAGGCGGCGAGGATCGCGGACGTGCAGGTCGTCGCCGGCGACACCAAGGTGGTCGACCGCGGGCACGGCGACGGGCTCTACATCAACACCACCGGCGTTGGCCTGGTGCCCGACGGAGTGGACATCGGACCGGGCAACGCCCGGCCGGGGGACGCTGTCGTGGTGAGTGGGCCGATCGGCCAGCACGGCGTCGCAGTGCTCAGTGTCCGGGAGGGCCTGGAGTTCGGCACGCAGATCCTCTCGGACTGCCAGCCGCTGAACGGCCTGGTAGCCGACCTGCTGGCTGCCGGCGTCGACGTCCACACGCTGCGCGACCCGACGCGCGGCGGGTTGGCGGCCACGCTCAACGAGATCGCCGCGTCCTCCCGTGTCGGCGTCCAGATCGAGGAGCGGCTAGTGCCGGTCCCCGACGACGTGCGGGCCGCGTGCGGGTTCCTCGGACTGGACCCGATGGTGGTCGCCAACGAGGGCAAGCTCGTCGCGTTCCTCCCCGCCGAGCAGGCCGACAAGGCTGTGGAGACGCTGCGAGCCCACCCCCGCGGCGTCGGGGCCACCCGCATCGGAACCGTCAGCGAGGAGCACCCCGGCGTCGTCGTCGCGCGCACCGGCATCGGCGGCAGCCGCGTGGTGGACCTGCCGTTGGGCGAGCAGCTGCCGCGCATCTGCTGAGCGTGCCGTCCCCATGTCGGACCGACCGCCGCAGGACGCGCCACGGGCGATCGACCCGGTCGGTGCGCTGCGTCGCATCGCGTTCCTGCTCGAACGCGACGGCGCCGAGACCTACCGGGTGCGGGCCTACCGGACGGCTGCCGAGGTCGCTGAAGCGCTGGGCCCGGACGAGGTGGCGCGGCGGGTGGCGGCTGGAACGCTGGCTGCGGTGCGGGGGATCGGGCCCAAGACCGCCGCGGTGATCGCCGAGTCGGTAGCCGGAGCGCAGCCGTCCACCCTGGTCAGGCTGGAGGAGCAGGCGGTGACCCCGCTGGTACCGCTCGATGCGGCAGGCCGCGCTCTGCTCGAAGCGCAGCGCGGGGACTGCCACACGCACTCGGACTGGTCCGACGGCGGGTCCTGCCCGCAGACGATGGCCCGCGCCGCACGCGACGACGTCGGCCACGACTGGATCGCGCTGACCGACCACTCACCTCGGCTGAGGGTGGCACGCGGGCTCTCGCCGGACCGGCTGCGCGACCAGCTGGACCTCCTCGCGCGCCTCAACGACACTCTCGCCCCGTTCCGGCTGCTCACCGGGATCGAGGTGGACATCAACGAGGACGGCACGCTCGACCAGGACCCGGACCTGCTCGCCCGGCTGGACGTGGTCGTCGGCAGCGTCCACTCCCTGCTGCGGATGCCTGCCCACGAGATGACCGACCGGATGCTGCGGGCGCTCGCCAATCCCCACCTCGACGTGCTCGGGCACTGCACCGGGCGGCTCGTCGACGGCCCCCGGCGGCGTCCGGAGTCGCAGTTCGACGCCGACGCCGTCTTCGCCGCGTGCGCGCAGCGTGGCGTCGCGGTCGAGGTCAACTCGCGCCCGGAACGGCTCGACCCGCCGCTGCGTCTGCTCCAGACAGCGCTCGAGGCCGGATGCCTGCTGGCCATCGACACCGACGCCCACGCACCGGGCCAGCTGGACTGGCAGCCCTACGGGGTCGCGCGGGTCGCGCGGTGCGGGGCAGCGGCCTCGGGCGTGGTCACCACCTGGCCGGCCGAGCGCCTGCTTGCCTGGACCGCTCGGCACAGCGCCTGACTGCCGCTGCGGCCGGGATCACCCGCACCTCACGCGGAGGCGGTGTCCAGCAGGGTCGCGACGTGGTCGGGGACGTAGGTCTGGGTGTCCTTCGGGGGGCGCAGGTAGCCGGTGGACGGCGGGCGAGGCGGCAGCAACAGGGGAGGGCGCTGCACCTCGTAGTAGGGCACGGTCGAGAGCAGGTGGGCGATCATGTTCAACCGTGCCACCTTCTTGTCGTCGCTCTCCACGACGTACCACGGAGCCTCGGGGATGTCGGTGTGCACCATCATCTCGTCCTTGGCCCGCGAGTAGTCCTCCCACCGGCTGATCGACTGGAGGTCCATGGTGGACAGCTTCCAGTGCCGCATGGGGTCGTCCATCCGGGACGCGAACCGGCGCTCCTGCTCCTCGTCGCTGACCGAGAACCAGTACTTGCGCAGCAGCACGCCGTCCTCGACGAGCAGCCGCTCGAAGAGGGGGCACTGGTGAAGGAACCGGCGGTACTCCTCCAGGGTGCAGAAGCCCATCACCCGCTCGACACCCGCGCGGTTGTACCAGGACCTGTCGAACAGCACGATCTCCCCGGCGGCGGGGAGCCGCTCGACGTAACGCTGGAAGTACCACTGGGTCTTCTCGCGCTCGGTGGGTGCCGGCAGCGCCTCGATCCGTGCCACGCGAGGGTTGAGATACTGCGTCATCCGCTTGATGGTGCCGCCCTTGCCGGCGGCGTCGCGTCCCTCGAAGATCACCACCAGCCGGACGCCCTCGGCCCGGACCCACTCCTGCAGCTTCACCAGCTCGGCCTGCAGGCGGTAGAGCTCCTCCTCGTAGAGGCTCCGGGACAGCCTCGTGGCCTTGTTCTTGCCGGGGTGCCTGCCGGAGCCGTCCTTCTTCGCCACGGGCCGAAGGGTACTAGCGCGCCGAGGGGCCGATGGGAGTCCTTCGGCCCCTAGGACTCCCCGCCGGTCTCCTTCGCGGTCGTCGCGGTGACGTCGTGGAGGCGGTACTCGGCCAGCGCACGCTTGACCACGTCCCACTCGATCTCGCCCCGGCGGGCCAGCGAGCGCAGCACCCCGACCACGATGGACTGAGCGTCGACCTTGAAGTGCCGCCGCAGCGCCGCCCGGGTGTCGGAGTGGCCGAAGCCGTCGGTGCCCAGGGAGGTGAAGTCACCGGGCACATACTGGGCGATCTGGTCCTGCACGGCTCGCATGTAGTCGCTGACCGCGATCACGGGGCCGGGCGCCTCGGCGAGTTGCTGCGTCACGTACGGCGTGCAGTCGCTGTCCGGGTGCAGCATCCGGTACTCGTCGCACTCGCGGGCGTCTCGAGACAGCTGGGTCCACGACGTGATCGACCAGACGTCGGCCGCCACCCCCCACTCCTCGGCCAGACGCTGCTGCGCCTCCAAGGCCCAGCGCATCGCCACCCCGGACGCCAGGATCTGCCCCCGTTGGGCGTCCGGACCGACCTCCGGGGCTGCGGCGTAGCGGTACATGCCCTTGAGCAGGCCGTCGACGTCGAGGTCGGCGGGCTCGGCCGGTTGCAGGTACGGCTCGTTGTAGACGGTGAGGTAGTAGAAGACGTTCGGGTCGACGTCCGGGCCGGTCTCGCCGTACATCTGTGCCAGGCCGGCCTTGACGATGTGGCCGATCTCGTACGACCACGCGGGGTCGTACCAGACGACGGCCGGGTTGGTGGCCGCGATCAATGGCGAGTGCCCGTCCTCGTGCTGCAGGCCCTCACCGTTGAGCGTGGTGCGCCCTGCCGTCGCCCCGATGACGAACCCGCGGGCCATCTGGTCGGCGGCGGCCCAGAACGAGTCGGCCGTGCGCTGGAAGCCGAACATCGAGTAGAAGATGTAGACCGGGATCATCGGCTCGTCGTGGGTCGAGTAGGCGGTCCCGGCGGCGGTGAACGAGGCGACCGAGCCGGCCTCGTTGATGCCCTCGTGCAGGATCTGACCGGTCGTGGACTCCTTGTAGGACAGGAACAGCTCACGGTCGACGGCGGAATAGGTCTGCCCGCGGGGGTTGTAGATCTTCAGCGTCGGGAACAGGGCATCCATGCCGAACGTGCGCGCCTCGTCCGGGATGATCGGGACGATGCGCGGGCCGATCTCCTTGTCCTTGACCAGGTCCTTGAGCAGCCGGACGAACGCCATGGTCGTGGCCACCGGTTGCTTGCCCGAGCCGCGCTTGACGACGTCGTAGACCGGGTCGCCGGGCAGCACCAGCGGACGCGACTCGGTGCGCCGCCGGGGCAGGAACCCACCGAGCTTGCGCCGGGTGTCCATCAGGTAGGTGAGTTCCTCGGAGTCGTTGCCAGGGTGGTGGTACGGCGGCAGGTACGGGTCGGCCTCCAGCACCGCGTCGGACACCGGCAGCTCGAGCCGGTCGCGGAACTGCTTGAGGTCGTCCAGGGTGAGCTTCTTCATCTGATGGGTGGCGTTGCGGCCCTCGAAGTGCGGGCCGAGCCGGTAGCCCTTGATGGTCTTGGCCAGGATCACCGTCGGCTGGCCGGTGTGCTCGGTCGCGGCCTTGTACGCCGCGTACATCTTGCGGTAGTCGTGCCCGCCGCGCTGCAACGCCCAGATCTCCTCGTCGGTCCAGTCCTCGACGAGTCTGGCGGTGCGGGGGTCGCGGCCGAAGAAGTGCTCGCGGATGTAGGCGCCGGACTCGGCCTTGTAGGTCTGGAAGTCCCCGTCCACGGTGGTGTTCATCAGGTGCACCAGGGCGCCGTCGGTGTCCGCGGCGAGCAGCCGGTCCCAGCCACGGGCCCACACGACCTTGATCACATTCCAGCCGGAGCCGCGGAACGTTGCCTCGAGCTCCTGAATGATCTTGCCGTTGCCGCGCACCGGCCCGTCGAGGCGCTGGAGGTTGCAGTTGATCACGAAGGTGAGGTTGTCCAGCTCCTCGCGGGCAGCCAGCCCGATGCTGCCGATGACCTCCGGCTCGTCCATCTCGCCGTCACCGAGGAATGCCCACACCCGCTGCCGGCTGGTGTCCTTGAGGCCCCGGTTGTGCAGGTACCTGTTGAACCGGGCCTGGTAGACCGCGTTCATCGGGCCGAGACCCATCGACACGGTCGGGAACTCCCAGAAGTCCGGCATCAACCGCGGATGGGGGTAGGACGGCAGCCCGCCGCCGAGGCGGGCGTGGGACAGCTCCTGCCGGAAGCCGTCCATCCGGTCCGCGCTGATGCGGTTGAGGAGGAAGGCCCGCGCGTAGATGCCCGGCGACGCGTGGCCCTGGATGTAGACTTGGTCGCCACCACCGGGGTCGTCGTGGCCGCGGAAGAAGTGGTTGAAGCCGACCTCGTACAGGCTCGCGCTCGAGGCGTAGGACGAGATGTGCCCTCCCACGCCGATCCCTGGGCGCTGTGCCCGGTGCACCATGATCGCGGCGTTCCATCGGATCAGCCGCCGGATCCGACGTTCCAGCGCCTCGTCCCCGGGGAAGAACGGCTCGGCCTCGGACGGGATCGTGTTGATGTAGTCGCTGGACAGCAGGACCGGCACCCCCACACCGCGCTCCCGCGCCCTGTCCAGGAGCGCCAGCATCAGGTAGCGGGTGCGCTGCCTCCCGCGTTCGGCGATCGCGGCGTCCAGCGAATCGAACCACTCCCGGGTCTCCTCGGGGTCGATGTCGTAGAGCTGGCTGAGCGCTCCGCGGACGGAGGGGTTCGCAGGTTCGGTCACGGTCGTCCCGTCGTCGGTCGGTCAGGTCGGTCACCACCTATCCTGTCGCGGATCGTGCGGTGCGTCAGCCTGTCCGGAGGGGAGGTCCGGAAGTCCCTACCGGGACACCCGCCCAGCGACCGACGATGGGGGTGGCGGGTGATCGCGCCCGTCGGGATGTGAGTCGCAGGAGGTGCGATGAAGGCCAAGGTGGGCGACCGGCTGCACGTACACGGTCGGACAGTGGGCGATGTCGACCGCGTCGGTGAGATCGTCGAGGTGCACGGCGAGGATGGGGCCCCACCGTTCCTCGTGCGCTTCCCCGACGGCCACGAGACCCTGGTGTTCCCCGGGCCGGACGCGACCATCGAGGCCGTCTCGGGCTGACAGAGTCCTCGGACCTACTTGCGCGTCGGCTCCGGACTCGGTGGACTACATGCGATGACGGCGCGCCCGGCGCCGGCGAGGCGAAGGAGGCGACGGTGTCACAGACCGCCGGGGCTGCCGGCCGTCATGGCGAGTTGGCGCAGCGCATGGGCTTCCGTGCCGGCCAGGTCGTCCAGGAACTCGGGTGGGACGAAGACTGCGACGACGACATCCGGCTGGCCATCGAGGCCGCCACCGGTACCGAGCTGGTCGGGGACGAGCACGAGGAGGTCGCCGACGCGGTCGTGCTGTGGTGGCGGGACGGTGACGGCGACCTGGTCGACGCCCTCGTCGACGCTCTGACCGATCTCGGTGAGGGCGGTCCGGTGTGGCTGCTCACGCCCAAGATCGGGCGTGACGGGTTCGTGGATGCCACCGACGTCGCAGACGCCGCGCCCACTGCCGGGCTGACGACGACCACCACCGTCCCGCTCACCGAACGGTGGTCGGCCATCAAGCTGGTGTCCCCGAAGGCCGCACGTGCCCGGCGCTGAGGTGCTCACCCCCCGCAGCGAGCCGCTGCAGGTGGGTGAGGTCGCCCCAGACTTCGTGCTTCCCGACGGGGACCGCAGACCTGTCCGGCTCAGCGAGTACGCCGGCTCCCGCTTGGCCGTCGTGGTCTTCTACTCCTGGGCTTTCACCAGCGTGTGCACCTCCGAGCTGTGCGCGATCCGCGACCGGCTACCCGAGCTGAGCAACGAACGGTCGGTGACCCTGGCCGTGTCGTGCGACGCCACGGCCACGCTGGGCGCGTTGGCCCGCGCGGAGGGCTACGAGTTCCCGCTGCTCAGTGACCACTGGCCGCATGGAGCCGTGTGCTCGGCCTTCGGCGTCTTCGACCCCACGATCGGCGCAGCCCTGCGCGGCACCTTCATCCTCGACAGCGACCGGGTCGTGCGCTGGACGGTGGTGAACGCCGTACCCGATGCCCGCGAGATCGACGACTTCGTCCGCGCGCTCGCCCAGATCGCCTGATCCGAGCGCCGGCCCGGGACCGGCGCAGTCAGCGTCGGGTCTCCTTGACGAAGTCCGCCGGCAGGTCCGGCGGGGCGAACGCGGTGAGGATCGTCACCGGAAGGCTGCCGCTGTTGGCGAAGCCGTGGCTGACCCCCTTCGGGACGAAGAGCACCGTGCCCGCGGAGACCTGGTGGTGCTCCCCGTCGACGGTGATGTCGATCGGCCAGCCGGTGAGGAACACGACGAGCTGGTCGGCGTCCGCGTGAGTGACGGACCCGGTCTCCTCCCCAGGCTCCAGCGTCATCGCCGCCAGCTGCATCGCCTCGCCGGTTGCCAGGACGCGCAGGTAGGCCGGGCCGAGTGCCGAGACCTTCTCAGCCGTGGTGAGGTAGCCGGTCATGATTGCTCCTTCCCGTCCGCGTGAGGTCGCGGGACGACCGCAGCCTCTCACCGGCCGCGATCGGTGACCACGGCCGGAGGACCCGAACCTGTGACCTCCTAGCATCGCCGCTCGTGACAGACCCGATCACCGTCGAGGACTACGAGCGCCTGGCGGCACAGCGACTGCATCCGGGCCCGCTGGCCTACTACGCCGGTGGGGCCGGGGACGAGCGCACGCTCGTCGACAACGTGACGGCCTGGCGACGCCGACGGCTGCGTCCACGGGTGCTCGTCGACGTCGGGTCGGTGACGACCGCGACCACGGTGCTGGGTATCTCGGTGTCGATGCCCGTCCTGGTCGGCCCGGTCGCGCTTCAGCGGATGGCGCACCCGGACGCGGAGCCCGGCATGGCACGGGCCGCGTCGGCCGCCGGCACGATCATGACGCTGTCCACCCTGGCCACCTCGTCGGCTGCCGAGGTGGCCGCTGCGGCGCCCGGTGCCCCTCGCTGGTACCAGCTCTACGTCACCCGGGACCGCTCGGTGTCGCAGTCGCTGGTCGAGCAGGCTGTCGAGCACGGCTACCGAGCCGTCGTCCTGACCGTCGACGCGCCGGTTCCTGGACGTCGCGACCGCGACCGTCGCGCCGGGTTCCGGGTGCCTGACGGGATCGACATGCCGGCCGTGTCCGCGGCTCTGGGGCGATCGAGCGGCATCACCACTGCGGACTTCTTCTCCATGGTCGACCCCAGGCTCACCTGGGCCGACATCGAGCAGCTCGTCGCGGCGTGCCCACTGCCGGTCCTGCTGAAGGGCATCCAGACCGGCCAGGACGCTCGGCTGGCCGCTGAGCACGGGGTGGCGGGCGTGGTGGTGTCCAACCACGGAGGTCGACAGCTCGACGGTGTGACCGCGACGGCGGACGTGCTCGCCGAGGTGGTCGAGGCGGTGGACGGACGCGTGGAGGTGCTTGTGGACGGCGGAGTGCGCCGAGGGGTCGACGTCGTCGTGGCCCTGGCCCTCGGCGCCCGGGCGGTTCTCCTCGGGCGTCCCGCGCTGTGGGGGCTCACCGTCGGTGGCGAGCAGGGAGCCCGCGACGTGCTGCGCATCCTGGCCGAGGAGGTCGAGAACGCCCTCGCTCTGCTCGGCTGCCCATCCCCGGCTGCGGTCACCCGAGCTCACCTGGACTGACGCGGCGGCGGGCCCGCGTCTGACAAGCACGTCCCTCAGCCGATCGGGCCCCTCTCGGTGGGGTGCGCCGGGTCGTCGAGGAAGGTCCCGACGATCCCGTGCAGTGCCCCCAGCCCGTAGGCGATTTCCAGGTTCGCCTCGGTCAGCACCTCCTCGGGCGGCCCGGAGGCGAGCACCCGCCCGTTCATGAGAAGCACGTGGTCGGCGGCGCGCGCCTCGCTCAGGTCGTGGGTGGTGAGCACGACCGAGCACCCACGATGGCGCTCGCTGTGGATCAGCCGGTCGATGGTGCGTGCCGACACCAGGTCCAGGCCGGTCAGCGGCTCGTCCAGCAGCAGGATCTCGTGGCTCTGCGCGATGCCCTGGGCGACGTACACGCGCTGCCGCTGCCCCCCGGACACCTCGGTGAGGTGTCGATGTGCCAGGCCGGTGATGTCCAGGCGGTCCATCGCCTCCTGCACGCACCGGCGGTCCTCGTCGTTGCGGCGCCGCCACAGCCCCAGCCGGGGGTAGCGACCCATGCCCACCGCCTCGGCAACCGTCAGCGGGGTCCCCACGGGGACGGTGAGCGACTGCAGCACGTAGCTCACCTTGGACCGGGCCCCCTGCGGCGTCGTCCCCAGCACCTGGAGTGCCCCCTCGGCCGGCTCGATCAAGCCGGCCAGGGCGTGCAGCACGCTGGACTTGCCGGAGCCGTTCGGCCCGATGACGGCGGTGACGCACCGGGACGGGATGACGAACGAGGACGCCCCCACGGCCACGTGGTGTCCGTAGGCCAGCAGGAGCCCGTCCGCTCTCGCGGCGACCGCGGGCCCGCTCATCCGGGGGGTTCCTCGACGCCTGCACGCACGGCTGACCGGCGCCACCAGCCCACCGTCCGGGTCAGGGCCAGGGTGAGGAAGAACAGCACGATCGGCACCACAGCCATGGTCGCCGACCCGGCGGTTCCCAGCCGGTAGCTCAGCGCGAGGCCCACAACGACCGACACGACTGCGATCGCGACAGACATGCCCATCATCGCCGGCACCGTGCGGGCCACCAACGCGGCGGTGGCGGGCGGCCCGACGAGCAGCCCGAACGCCAGCAACGTACCCACGGACTGGTAGCTGCCGATGACGGCCGCGGCGATCAGCGCGAGCAGCACCGCGTGAGTCAGTCCCGGGCGCATCCCGAGCGCCCGGGCCTTGCTGGCGTCGAAGCTGAGCGCCAGCATCGGCCGGTACAGCATGATGCCGACACTCACCACGACCGCAGCGAGGGTCGCCTGCCCCACGAGAACCTCGCGCGTCACCCCGAGGGCGTCCCCGAACAGGATCGTGGTCAGACTGCCGGTGTAGCTCGTGCTGCGCGAGATGATCACGACGCCCAGGCCCAGCATGCCGATGAACAGCAGGCCGATGGCGGTGTCCTCCTTGAGCGCGGTCTGGCGGTGGATGAGCACGATCCCCAGCACCATGACCAGGGCCGCCACCGCGGCCCCGAGGAACGGCGGGAAGTCGAGCACGACGGCCGCGGCGATCCCCGGGACGACGCCGTGCACGAACGCGTCGCCGAAGAAGCTCATGCCGCGCAGCACCAGCCAGGTCCCGACGACGGAGGCCGTGACGCCGGCGATGATCCCCCCGAGGAGAGCCCGCTGCTGGAACCCGAGCGCGAACGGCTCGATCCACCAGTCCACCGGCAGCTAGCCGGTGCCGACGACGCCACGGCGTCGGAGGGTTCCCACCCGCACAGCCTAGGTCGACCGCAAGGATCTCCGATCGTTCACGTGACGTTTCTTCGATCGGATGGCGGAGGTCACCGTCGTGTCGGTTGATCGCGAGTTCATGGGTCAATGTGAAGGTCGCACTCGTCACGGAGTCGTTCCTGCCGCACGTGAACGGTGTCTCGAACTCGGTCTGTCGGGTTCTGGAGCACCTTGACCGGCGAGGGCACCACGCCCTCCTGGTAGCCCCGGGTCCCGCCCCCCTGAGCTATGCGGGCGCGTCCATCCACTCTGTGCCGTCGGTCCCGCTGCCGGGCTACCGGCAGGTCCGCGTCGCCCTGGCGCCCAGCAGGTCGGTCGCCGAGCTGCTGCGCGAGCATCGGCCCGACGTGGTGTACCTGGCGTCGCCCTTCATGCTCGGCTGGGCCGCCGCCAAGGCCGCCGAGGACCTCGATCTGCCCACCGTGGCGGTGTACCAGACGGACGTGGCCGGCTTCGCCGAGCGCTACCACCTGGGCCTCGCGCGGCGCATCGTGTGGCGACGGATCCGGTCGATCCATCGGCGCGCGGCACTGACCCTCGCCCCGTCCCGTCCCGCGCTTCGGGCCCTGGTCGAGCGTGGCGTCCCCCGGGTGGCGCTGTGGCAACGCGGGGTCGACACCGAGCGCTTCCACCCCCGCCATCGGGACGAGGAGCTGCGTCGACGACTGGCTCCGGCGGGGGAGGTCCTGGTGGGTTACCTGGGGCGGCTGGCCCAGGAGAAGCAGCTGGGGGACCTGCGCGTCCTGACCCGGCTCCGCGGCGTCCGCCTGGTCGTCATCGGGGACGGGCCTGAGCGGCGGCGCCTGGAGGGACTGCTCCCCGGGGCAGCCTTCCTGGGCTTCCTCGACGGGGAGCCCCTCTCCCGGGCGGTGGCCAGCCTGGACATCGCCGTCCACCCGGGGCCGCACGAGACGTTCTGCCAGGCCGTGCAGGAGTGCCTGGCCAGCGGCGTCCCCGTCGTGGCAGTCCGGGCCGGCGGGCCGGTCGACCTGATCCACCCCGGCGTGAACGGCCACCTGTACCCGCCGGGCAACCTCGACCGTTTCCGGCAGCTGGTCGGACGGCTCAGCGTCGACGTCGCCCATCGCGACCAGCTCGCGTCGGGAGCGCGCCCGTCGGTGCTGGGTCGCAGCTGGGACGCGCTCGGCGATGACCTGCTTGCCCACCTGGAGCGGGTGCGACGGCCACGCCGCACCCCGGCAGCGGCCTGATCAGACGATGCGCATCGTCCACGTCGCCAACTTCTACGGACCGCGCTCGGGTGGGCTGCGCACGACGATGCACGCCCTGGGGTCGGGGTACCGGGCCGCCGGCCACGACCCCGTGATGGTCGTGCCCGGACCGCACTACCGAGTGCAGGAGACCGCCCACGGACGGCGGATCACCGTGCCGGGACGTCTGGTGCCCGGCATGGGCGGCTACCGGGTGATCACCGAGCTGGGGGCGCTGCGCAGGCTGCTCGACCAGCTCGACCCGGACCGGCTGGAGGTCAGTGACCGGAGCACGCTTCGCGGGCTTGGCCGATGGGCCGCCCAGCGGGGGGTTCCCTCGCTGATGTGGGCGCACGAACGTCTCGACGGGGTGCTCCGGTCGACCGTCCTGCCCACCGATCTCGGTGCGAGCATGGCCACCGCGGTGGCGGACCGGCTCAATCGGGCCTCGGCTGCCGCGTTCGACCGGGTGCTGTGCACGACGCAGTTCGCCGCCGAGGAGTTCGCCCGCATCAGTGCCGGCAACCTCGAGAGGGTCTCGCTCGGGGTCGACCTCGAGCACTTCTCGCCCTCCCGCCGGGACCCGGAGCTGCGACGGCGACTGGCAGCGCAGGACGAGCTGCTCGTGGTGCTCTGCTCGCGGCTGTCCCCGGAGAAGCGCCCCGAGCTGGCCCTGGAGTCGCTGGCCTCGTTGCGCCGGGCAGGGGTCAACGCCCGCCTGGTGGTCGCCGGGACGGGTCCGCGGGAGCCTCTGCTGCGCGAGATGGCACCCGACCTGCCGGTTGCGATGCTCGGGTTCGTCGCCGATCGCGCCGCTGTGGCGTCGCTGCTGGCCACCGCGGACGTCGTGGTCGCACCGGGCCCGATCGAGACGTTCGGGCTGGCCGCTCTGGAGTCCCTGGCCAGCGGCACCCCTGTGGTGGCCTCGCGTACGAGCGCCCTGGCGGAGGTGATCGGCCAGACGGCGGGGACCGGTGCGGTGGCCGATCCGACGGGACCCGCCCTGGCCGCAGCGGTCCTCGAGGTGCTGGCGATTCCGCAGCAGCAGCGACGCGACGCCGCACGACAGCGGGCTGAGGCGTTCCCCTGGTCGGCGACGGTCGCCACGATGCTGGCGCTGCACACGTCCCTGGCCTCGTCCCCGGCGCAGGGACGCGCCCCGCTGCCTCGGGCGCGCACCGCCGCGCTCGTGCGCGCCTCCTACGCCCGCACGTTGCTGGGCACGGACGCCGCCAGGGCCACCGGCGCTGGACCCCGCGTGTGCGCCCTGGGGGACAGCGTCACCCTGGGCGTGGGCGACCTGGTGGAGCCCGGCCAGCGTCCCGGGTGGGCCGCACACGTCGCCAGAGCGCTGGACGCCTCGGCGTTCGTCAACCTCGCCAGCCTCGGTGCCCGCGCCGCCGCCGTCGCCGACGAGCAGCTCGAACGAGCGCTGGAGTACCGACCCGAGCTGGTGCTTGTCTCTGCCGGCGGCAACGACGTGCTGCGCGGCGACCTCGACGGCCCCACCGTGGTCGAGGCCACCGCGCGCTACGTCCAGGCGCTGCAGGCGCGGGGGGCGATGGTGGTGATCTCGCGACTCCCGAACGCCGATCACGTGTCATGGCTGCCAGGGCGGCTGCGTCGGGTCCTGCAGCATCGGGTCCAGGTGGTGAACGGCGCGCTGGAGGCGGTCAGCGCACGCGCCGGCGTCCCCATGACCAGCATCACCACCCCGGGACCGACCGGGCCGACCATCGGCGCGCTCTGGCACGTCGACCGGATCCATCCCGGACCGCTGGGGCACCGACGCCTGGCCGAGGGCGCCGTGGTCGCGCTGGCTGGCCGGGGCTTCACCCAGGTCGCCGAGGTGTCCTCGGTGACCGCAGCCCCGCCTGGGGCGGCGTCCCAGATGGGCTGGTTGGTGCGCAACGGGACGCCCTGGCTGGTCAAGCGCAGCGTCGACCTGGCGCCCGCGCTGGGACGGCAGCTGCTGTCCGCCTGACCTGCCTGGTCAGCACCTCAGACGTCGGTCACGCGCAGCCCCGCGTGCACCCGGTAGCGACGGTTCACCGCGATGAGGTTGGCCGTCATGGCCTCGACCTGCCTTGCGTTGCGCAACCTGCCCGCGTAGATGCCACGCATCCCCGGGATCAGCCCCACCAGATCCTGCACCAGGTCAGTGGCTTCCCGGTCGTCGCCGAGGACGAGCACGTCGGTGTCGAGGGTGCGGACCGCCGGGTCCTCCAGGAGCACCGCGGACACGTGGTGGAACGCAGCCACCACCCGAGCGTCGGGCAGCAGGGCCGCCGCCTGCTGGGCGGCGCTGCCTTCGGGGACGTCCAGGGCGAACGCGCCCTGGGAGTCGAAGCCGAGGGGGTTGACGCAGTCGATGACGACCTTCCCAGCCAGCGCGGCGGCGAGGTCGCGCAGCACGTCGGTGTGACCGGCGTAGGGGACAGCCACGATCACCACGTCCCCGGTGGCGGCGCAGCCGGCGTTGGCCATCCCGCGAACGCCGACCCCGAGTTCGGCGGCGACCCGAGTGGCGCGCTCCTCCTCCCGCGAGCCCACCACGACCGGCAGCCCGGCGCCTGCCAGTCGTCGGGCAAGCCCACGGCCCTGGGGACCGGTCCCGCCGAGGACGGCGAGCGTGCCGAACCGCTGCGGGGTTGGTGACGGGGCCGGGTGCGAGCCGGGCTGGGGGTGCATGGGTCCTCCTTCAACGGGTGTCAGAGTCGCCGCACCAGTCACCGACCACCTGGCCGGTGTCGTCCCCGGTGCGCGGCGGGCGAGGCGGATGCGCGGGGGTGCGCGAGAACCGGGGGGCCGGCGCGGCCTGCGTGACGCCGTCCACCTCCAGCAGCGTGCCTCGGGCCGTCAGGTGCGGATGCGCCGCTGCCTCACCCCACGTCAGCACCGGTGTCACGCAGGCGTCCACGTGGGCGAACACGCTCGCCCACTCGTCGCGGGTGCGGGTGGCGAAGGCCTCGGTGAACCGACGCCGCAGCTCCGGCCACCCCGAGGCGTCGAGCTGTGCCGGGAGGGCCTCCTGCGCCATCCCGAGGGTGGCCACCAGGGCCGCGTAGAACTGCGGCTCGAGCGCCGCCACCGCGACATACCGACCGTCGGCGCATGCGTAGGTGTCGTAGAACGGCGCCCCGCCGTCGAGCAGGTTCGTCGAGCGCTCGTCCGCCCAGCCGCCGACGCTGCGCATCGACCACACCAGCTGGCTGAGCAGGCTGACCCCGTCCACCATGGCGGCATCGACCAGCTGCCCCGACCCCGATCGCTCGCGCTCCCACAGAGCAGCGAGGATCCCGACCAGCAGCAGCATCGAGCCACCCCCGTAGTCGGCGACCAGGTTGAGCGGCGGGGGCGGGGGAGCGGGCGGTCGGCCGATCGCGGCCAGCGCCCCCACCATCGACAGGTAGTTCAGGTCGTGGCCGGCCCGCAGGGCCAGCGGCCCGTCCTGACCCCATCCGGTCATCCGGGCGTAGACCAGACGCGGGTTGCGGTGCAGGCACACCTGCGGCCCGACGCCGAGCCGTTCGGCCACGCCCGGGCGGAAGCCCTCGACGAGCACGTCGGCATGCTCGACGAGCCGGAGCACCACGGCTCGGTCGGCGTCGTCCTTGAGGTCGGCCCGCACCCATCGCCGTCCTCGCAACGTCACGCTGTCGGCCCCCAGCGAGCCCGCTGTGCCGGGTCGCTCCACCCGCACGACGTCCGCGCCGAGGTCGGCCAGCACCATCGCCGCATGTGGACCAGGCCCGATCCCCGCCAGCTCGACGACCCGCAGGCCCGCCAGCGGGCCACCATCTGCGCGCTGGGTCATCGCCCTCCTCGACCGCCATGGAACGGCGGGGTTACCGGTGAGTAGTCTCCATCAAGCATTCATGACCCCTCCCCCGTCCGGTCTGGCGGGGTTGCGTCCGTGCGAAGGGAGAGCTGCCGGTGAGTGGTGAGGCCTACATCTACGAGGCGATCCGAACACCACGGGGCAAGGGCAAGGCCAACGGGTCGCTGCACCGGGTCAAGCCGGTCACTCTCGTCGTCGGCCTGCTCGACGAACTGACCTCGCGCCACCCTGGCCTGGACACCGAGCGCGTCGACGACCTCATCCTCGGATGCGTCTCACCGGTCGGTGACCAGGGCGCCGACATCGCCCGCACCGCGGCGGTGGCCGCCGGGCTTCCGCTCACGGTCGCCGGCGTGCAGGTCAACCGGTTCTGCGCCTCGGCGCTGGAGGCCATCAACCTCGCCGCCGCCAAGGTGGTGTCCGGATGGGACGAGATGGTCATCGCCGGCGGCGTCGAGTCGATGTCACGGGTGCCGATGGGCTCCGACGGCGGCGCGTGGGGGATGGACCCGGAGACGAACTACACGACCTACTTCGTTCCGCAGGGCATCAGCGCGGACCTCATCGCCACGCTGGAGGGCTTCACCCGGCAGGACGTCGACGCCTTCGCGGTGCGCTCGCAGAACCTGGCGGCAGGCGCGTGGAGCGCAGGGCGCTTCGCCAAGAGCGTGGTGCCGGTCCTCGACCGCAACGGCCTGCTGGTGCTCGACCACGACGAGCACATGCGGCCCAGCACCACGATGGAGACGCTGGCCGCGTTGCCCCCGTCCTTCGCCGGCATCGGGGACGTGGGCGGGTTCGACGCGGTTGCCCTGCAGAAGTACCACTGGGTGGAGCGGATCTCCCACGTGCACACCGCCGGGAACTCCTCGGGCATCGTCGACGGGGCCGCCCTGGTGCTCCTGGGCACCGAGCAGGCCGGCGCAGAGATGGGCCTGACGCCGCGTGGCCGCATCGTGTCCACCGCGGTCACCGGCTCGGACCCCACCATCATGCTGACCGGCCCCACGCCGGCCACGCTCAAGGCGCTCGCGACCGCCGGGCTGAGCAAGGACGACATCGACCTGTGGGAGCTCAACGAGGCGTTCGCGGCAGTCGTCCTGAAGTGGGTCAAGGACCTCGACCTGCCGATGGAGAAGGTCAACGTCAACGGCGGGGCCATTGCGATGGGGCACCCGCTGGGAGCGACCGGGGCGATGATCTTCGGAACGGTGCTGGACGAGCTCGAGCGCATCGGCGGCCGCTACGCGCTGGTCACGCTGTGCATCGGCGGCGGAATGGGCGTGGCAACCATCATCGAGCGAGTGTGAGAGGGCGAGACGACACGATGACGCAGGACATGATCGGCTGGGACGCAGGCGTCGGCGGAGTCGTCGTGCTGACGATGGACGACCCGGGCCAGAGCGCCAACACGTTCAACGCCGCTTTTCGGCAGGGCCTCGCGGCCACCGTCGAACGGCTCGAGGCCGAGCGCGACCAGATCGCCGGAGTGATCCTCACCAGCGCCAAGAAGACGTTCTTCGCCGGCGCCGACCTGAACTGGATCAAGGGTGTCACCCAGGACGACGCGGCGGACCTCGCTGATGCCATCACGGCGTTCAAGGCGCTGACCCGGCGGCTGGAGACCTACGGCAAGCCCGTGGTGGCCGCGATCAACGGCGCGGCGCTCGGTGCTGGTCTGGAGATCGCGCTGGCCTGCCACCATCGTGTCGCCCTCGACGTGCCCGGCAGCGAGATCGGCTTCCCGGAGGTGTCCCTCGGACTGCTGCCCGGAGGGGGTGGCATCGCGCGCACCGTGCGGATGTTCGGCATCCAGAAGGCGCTCACCGAGATGCTGCTGCAGGGTCAGCGCTACCGGCCCAGCCAGGCCAAGGAGATCGGCCTGGTCGACGCGCTGGCCCACACACCCGAGGCGATGATGGACGCTGCCTACACGTGGATCCGGGACAACCCGGAGCCGGTGCAGCCCTGGGACGTCAAGGGACACCGGGTCCCTGGCGGCACGCCCGCAGACCCGTCCTTCGCGGCGATGCTGCCGATGTTCCCGGCGAACCTGCGCAAGCAGCTCAAGGGCGCGCCGATGCCCGCCCCGCACAACATCATGGCTGCGGCCATCGAGGGCTCGCAGACCGACTTCGACAACGCGCTGCGTCTGGAGACCGAGTACTTCGTCGACCTGGCCACCGGCCAGGTGGCCAAGAACATGATCCAGGCGATCTTCTTCGACATGCAGCACGTGTCGCGCGGCGGCAGCCGACCCGAGGGCTACCCGCACCGCAAGGCGTCCAAGGCCGTCGTGCTGGGCGCCGGGATGATGGGCGCCGGCATCGCCTACGCGTGCGCCCGCAGCGGCCTGGACGTCGTGCTCAAGGACGTCTCGTCCGACGCTGCGGAGAAGGGCAAGTCCTACGGCGAGAGGCTGCTGTCCAAGGCCGTCTCGCGTGGGCGGATGAGCGAGGAGAAGGCTGCTGCGATCCTGGATCGCATCGTTGCCACCGCCGACTACGCCGACGCCGCGGGTGCGGACGTGATGATCGAGGCGGTCTTCGAGGACCAGGACCTCAAGAAGCAGGTGTACGCCGACTCCGAACCCCGGCTGGCCGCGGAGGCGTTGCTGGCGTCCAACACCTCCACTCTTCCGATCACCGGTCTGGCCGAGGGAGTGACCCGTCCCAAGGACTTCATCGGCCTGCACTTCTTCTCACCCGTCGACAAGATGCGGCTGCTGGAGATCGTGGTCGGGGAGCAGACCACGGACGAGACGCTGGCTCGGGCCGTCGACCTGGCGCTGCAGATCGGCAAGGTGCCGATCGTGGTCAACGACAGCCACGGCTTCTTCACGTCCCGGGTGATCGGTACGTTCGTCATGGAGGCGATCACCATGCTCGCTGAGGGCGTGCCGGCCCCGTCCATCGAGCAGGCGGGTCTGCAGGCGGGCTACCCGACGGCGCCGTTGGCGCTCACCGACGAGATCAGCCTGGTGCTGTGGCGGCGCATCCGAGGTCAGGAGAAGGCGGCGGTCGAGGCTGCGGGCCGCACGTTCGAGCCGAGGGTCGCCGACTCGGTCATCGACCGGATGGTCGTCGACCTCGAACGTGGCGGGCGGGCCGCCGGGAGTGGCTTCTACGACTACGCCGAGGGCAAGCGGGTCGGGCTGTGGCCCGGCCTGCCGGAGCACTTCGGTGGCGACAACCGCGACGTGCCGTTCGAGGACCTGAAGGAACGGATGCTCGTCGTGGAGGCCATCGAGAGCGTGAGGTGCCTGGACGAGGGCGTGCTGCGTTCGGTGCCCGACGCCAACGTCGGCTCGATCCTCGGCATCGGCTTCCCGGCCTGGACCGGCGGCGTCCTGCAGTACGTCAATGGATATCCCGGCGGTCCTGAAGGGTTCGTGGCCCGTGCCCGCGAGCTGGCGGGCAGGTACGGCGAGCGGTTCGAGCCCCCCGCGTCGCTGGTGACGCTGGCAGACTCCGGTGGTCGATACGAGTGAGCCCACCGCTGGCCGGACGGGTCACCCCACCCGCCCGGCGATGCGGCGTGCCCTGCGGCGGGCCGGTGACGGCGTCACGCTCGACCCCGCCGAGAGCGAGGTGCTGCTGCAGGCCCGCGACGACGACCTCGACGAGCTGTGCGTGGCGGCCGCCCGGGTGCGCGACGCCGGGCTCGAGGCGGCCGGACGTCCCGGGGTCGTCACCTACTCCCGCAAGGTCTTCATCCCGCTGACCCGGCTGTGCCGGGACCGGTGCCACTACTGCACGTTCGTCACCGTTCCCGGCCTGCTGGGCAAGCAGGATCGTGAGCCGTACCTGTCGGCGGACGAGGTGCGCGCCATCGCCCGAGCGGGTGCGGCGGCGCAGTGCAAGGAGGCCCTGTTCACCCTCGGGGACAGGCCGGAGGACCGGTGGCCGGTCGCTCGGGAGTGGCTGACCTCCCGCGGGTACGCGTCCACGCTGGACTACCTGCGCGCGATGGCGGTGCTCGTCCTGGAGGACACCGGGCTGCTGCCGCACCTCAACCCCGGCGTGCTGAGCTGGGAGGAGATCGCACGGCTGCGGCCCGTCGCGGCGTCGATGGGCCTGATGCTGGAGACCACGTCCCGGCGGCTGTTCGAGACTCCCGGAGCCGCCCACTTCGGCTCGCCGGACAAGGACCCGGCCGTGCGGCTGCGCGTGATCGACGACGCGGGTCGGCAGTGCGTCCCGTTCACCTCGGGTCTGCTGGTCGGGATCGGGGAGACGGCGGCTGAACGGGCGGAATCCATCCACGCCCTGCGTGCGGCCGGCCGTCGGTACGGCCACCTGCAGGAGGTGATCGTGCAGAACTTCCGCGCCAAGCAGGGGACGGCGATGCAGGCGGCCACGGATGCGGACCGCCAGGCCTACCTGGCCGCGGTGGCGGTCACCCGGCTGGTGCTCGGGCCCTCGGCACGGGTCCAGGTGCCGCCGAACCTGTCTGACCCGGATGACCTGGGTGCGCTGCTGAGGGCCGGCGCGGACGACTGGGGAGGGGTGAGCCCGCTCACCCCCGACCACGTCAACCCGGAACGTCCCTGGCCGCACCTGGACGATCTCGCCCGGCTGACATCCGACGCCGGGTTCGTCCTGCGCGAACGGCTCGCCGTCCACCCCGAGTACGTCCGCACCTGGCAGGAGTGGCTCGACCCCAGGGTCCGGCCGCACGTGGATGCCCTCGCCGCTTCCGACGGCCTCGCGGTGCCGGGCCGGGTTCCTGCCGGACTCCCTTGGCAGGAGCCCGACCCCACCTGGGGCCGCCGCGCCCGCCCCGGCCCTCCCCCCCGCCCGTCCCGTCCCGCCCGGCCCACCAGGCCCACCAGCGACGATCTTGACGCCAAGGTCGACGACGGCCCCACGAGTCGTGGCTACCGTCAAGATCGTGGACGAGGGGGGCGGGCAGGGGCTCCGGAGCGGGTCGACGCGGATGTCGCCGCCGCGCTGCGGGCGGCCGAGGGTGACCCGGCCGCGCTGACCGACGCCCAGTACCTCGCGCTGGCCGGGGCGGACGGTCCGGCGCTGCACGCCCTGACCGGGCTGGCGGACGCCCTGCGCCGCGACACCGTCGGCGACGTCGTCACCTACGTGGTGAACCGGAACATCAACTTCACCAACGTCTGCTACACCGGCTGCCGGTTCTGCGCCTTCGCCCAGCGCCGCACGGACGCCGACGCGTTCACCCTGTCCCTGGACGAGGTCGCCGAGCGCGCCGCCCGGGCCTGGGACGCGGGGGCGAGCGAGGTGTGCCTGCAGGGCGGCATCCACCCCGACCTGCCGGGCAGCGCCTACGCCGACCTCGTCGCGGCGGTCAAGCGCCGCGTGCCGCAGATCCACGTGCACGCCTTCAGCCCGATGGAGATCGTCAACGGCGCCGCACGCACCGGCCTGAGCATCCGGGAGTTCCTGGTGTGCCTGCGCGAGTCGGGCCTGGACTCGATCCCCGGGACGGCCGCGGAGATCCTGGACGACGACGTCCGGTGGGTGCTCACCAAGGGCAAGCTGCCGACGGCCTCGTGGGTCGAGGTGGTCAGCGCCGCTCACGAGGTCGGACTCCGCTCGAGCAGCACGATGATGTTCGGCCACGTGGACGCGCCGCAGCACTGGGTGGGGCACCTGCGCGTGCTCCGGCAGGTCCAGGACCGCACCGGAGGGTTCACCGAGTTCGTCCCGCTACCCTTCGTCCACCAGAGCGCGCCGCTGTACCTGTCCGGCGTGGCCAGGCCCGGGCCGACCCGCCGGGAGAGCACCGCCGTCCACGCCCTGGCCCGGCTGATGCTGCACCGACGCATCGACCACGTGCAGACCTCCTGGGTCAAGCTGGGGACCACCGGAGCGCAGGCGATGCTCCAGGCGGGCGCGGACGACCTCGGGGGGACGCTCATGGAGGAGACGATCAGCGCGATGGCCGGGTCGCAGCACGGCACGTCCCGCACGCCAGCCGAGCTGGACGAGATCGCCCACGGCATCGGCCGCCCCACCCGCATCCGCAGCACCGTCTACGGTGAGGTCGCCCCCGACCGGCAGCGGCGCGCCCGCGCCGTTGCGTCGTACCGTGGGGTCGTGTCGGTCTGAGCGAGAGGACGGCTGATGAGTCCCGAGGGGTCGGTGGTGACCCGGACGACCCGGCAGCGCACCGCCATCGCGGAGCTGCTGGACTCCCTCGAGGACTTCCACAGCGCGCAGGAGCTGCACGGGATGCTCCTCGCCCGCCGGTCCCGGGTCGGGTTGTCGACGGTGTACCGCACGCTGCAGGCGATGGCCGACGCAGCCGAGCTCGACGTGCTGCGCCTGGACGACGGCCAGGCGCTCTACCGGCGCTGCAGCACCGGTCACCACCACCATCTGGTCTGCCGCGAGTGCGGCCGCACCGTCGAGGTCGAGGGTCCAGCAGCGGAGACGTGGGCTGCCCGCGTCGCCCAGGCCCACGGGTTCATCGACGTGACCCACCAGCTCGAGGTGTTCGGCACCTGCCCTGACTGCGCCGGGTAGGCCGTGCCCGCGCTGCTCGGTCCCTACCGGGACGTCCTCACCGTGCCCGGCGCTGCACCGTTCTCGGTCAGCGCGCTGCTGGCCAGGCTCCCGATCTCGATGCTGGGGATCGGCCTGGTGCTGCTCGTCTCGGGTACTCGGGGCTCGTACGCCGATGCCGGCGCGGTCGCTGCAGCGGCGCTGGTCGCCGGATCGTTGGTGGCGCCGCTGCAGGCTCGGCTGGCCGACCGCTGGGGGCAGCAACGGGTCATCGCGCCACTGCTGGCCGTCCACTCGGCCGCGCTGGTGCTGGGGGTGTGGGCCGCGGTCGAGGGGCGCTCGCTGCTGCTGGTCAGCCTTGCCGCCGCGGTCGCGGGGGCCGCGCTGCCGCAGTTCGGCGCGTTCGTCCGGGCCCGCTGGTCGGCCGTCCTCGCCGGAACCGGGCGTCTGCCGACGGCCTTCGCCTGGGAGTCGGTGCTCGACGAGGTCGTCTTCGTCGTCGGCCCGGTGCTGGTGACCGTCGTGGCCACGTCGATCAGCCCCGTCCTCGCCGTGCTCGCAACGCTGGTGTTCACCGTGGGCGGAGGGCTGGCCTACCTGGCCTGTCGTTCGACGGTGCCGGCGCGCCACGGGCCCGCACCAGCGCACGCGCGCGACCGGCTGGCGCTGCGAACCCTGGGTCCGCTGATGGCGGCGTTCGTCGCGCTCGGCGCGGTGTTCGGCGCCGTGGAGGTCGCCACCGTCGCCTTCGCCGACGAGCAGGGCCGGCAGGTGGCCGCGGGTCTGGTCCTGGCCGCGTTCGCGGCCGGAAGCCTCGTCTCGGGCGTGGTCTTCGGCGCCGTCGCCTCCGGTCCCCCTACCCGCAGACGGCTTGTCGCAGGGCAGGTCGTGCTCACCGTCGCGCTGGTGCCCACCCTCTCCGTGGGCTCCCTGCCCGCCTTGGCCGTGATGCTCGCGCTGGCGGGGGTGTCGATCTCCCCGTCGCTCATCACCGGGTTCGGGCTCGCCGAGGCCACCAGTCCGCGGTCCCGGATGACCGAGGCCCTGGCCTGGACCTCGACGGCGGTGGGGGTCGGTGTCGCGATCGGCGCCGCGCTCGCCGGGCCGGTGATCGACAGCGCCGGCGCGGCCCAGGCGTTCGTGGTCCCTGTCGTCGCCGCGACCACGGCCGTGGCGTGCGCGCTGCTGATCCCGGGCAGGCGCCCCACCACCCGGGTGGACGTCGCATACACCGGCCTGTCGTAGCGTCGGTGTCCGTGGCCGATCAGCACCACCTCACGATCCCCAGCGGCAGCCTCGCGCTGCGCGCGACGGTCGTCCTCCCGGAGCAACCGTCCGGTGCCGGGGTGCTGTTCGTCCACGGACTCGGCAGCGACCGTCGTACCAACGTCGAGCGTGCCCACGCCGTTGCCGAGCAGCACGGCATTACCGGCCTGGCTGTGGACCTCGGCGGCCATGGGGACAGCACCGGAGCGCTCTCGCAGATGACGCCCCGCCAGAACCTGGCCGACGTCGTCGCGGCGTTCGACGCGCTGGCGTCGCGACCCGGGGTCGAGGCCGCCCGCCTCGGGGTGTGTGCAGCCAGCTACGGCGCCTACCTGTCGGTGCTGCTGAGCCGGGAGCGCGCCGTCGCGAGACTCCTGCTGCGGGCACCGGCGCTGTACTGCGACGACCGGCTGGACTCCCCGCTGTCCACCCGCGGGCGCGGCGACCCTGAGTGCTCGAAGGCCTTCCTCGGCGTCCTGTCCCAGGTCGCCACCCCCATCCTCGTTGTCGAGTCCGAGCACGACGAGGTGATCCCTCCGCGGGTCATCCAGACCTACCTCAGCGCCCGGCCCGGCACACGACGGGAAGTGCTCCCCGGCGCCGCGCACGCGCTGACCGACCCCTCCTGGCGCGCGGTCTTCCAGCAGATGGTGCTCGACTTCTTCGCCGATCTCGCCTCGCGTTGAGCCGCCCGGGCTGTCTGCCCCAGGTGGTGATCCACGGCGGATCTGGTGCGCTGGGCCGGTGATCCACGGCGGATCTGGTGCTCTGCGGGCACCGAATCCGCCGTGGATCATGGACGGGGAGCACCAACTCCTCCGACGATCATCGGACTTCTTCTGACGTGATCAGTTGGGGACGGGCGTGAGAGCTGGTCGGGGGTCCGCAGCGACTAGCGCAGATCCTTCTTGAGGATCTTGCCGGTGGCATTCATCGGCAGCCCGTCCCGGAACTCCACGATCCGCGGGTACTTGTGCGCGGCCATCTGCTCCTTGGCCCAGGTCACCAGCTCGTCCTCGGTCACCTGCGCGCCGGCCGCCCGGATCACGTACGCCTTGACCTCCTCGCCGTACTGGTCGTGCGGGACGCCGACCACCGCGGCGAGGCTGACCGCCGGGTGGGTTATGAGCACCTCCTCGACCTCCCGCGGGTAGACGTTGAAGCCGCCCCGAATGATCATGTCCTTGGCGCGGTCGACGATGTAGTAGTAGCCGTCGGCGTCGCGGCGGCCGATGTCTCCGGTGCGGAACCAGCCGTCACGCATGACCTCCGCGGTGGCGTCGGGCTTGCCGTAGTAGCCCTTCATCACGTGGTGCCCGCGCACGGCGATCTCACCGTCGGAGCCCTCCGGGACCGGCTTCCACTCCTCGTCCACCAGGGTCATCTGCGTGCCCCACGCCGGCAACCCGATCGACCCGGGGCGGGCTTGTCGGTCGGTGCGGCTGAACGAGGCCACCGGACTGGTCTCGGACAGGCCGTACCCCTCGAGGATCTGGATCCCGAACCGTTCCTTGAACCCCTTGATGATCTCCACGGGCAGGGACGAGCCGCCGGCGCAGGCCATCCGCAGGTTGGCCGCGACCTTGTCCAGGTCGGCCTTGGTCTCGCCGGTGCTGAGCATGGCCCAGTACATCGTGGGGACGCCGGCGAAGTAGGTCACGTTCTCCCGGTCCATCGTCTCCAGCGCATCGACCGGGTCGAACCGGGCCATCAGCACGAGGGTGGCACCCATGGAGAACCCCGTGTTCATCTGCACGGTCTGAGCGAACGTGTGGAACAACGGCAGAGCGACCAGGCTGATGTCGTGGTCGGTCACCGGCTGGCCGAACAGCTTCTCGCAGACGACCGTGTTCATCACCAGGTTGGAGTGGCTGAGCTCGGCACCCTTCGGTTGCCCGGTCGTGCCGCTGGTGTAGAGGATGACCGCGGTGTCGGTGGCGTCGGTGGCGACCGGTTCGAACACCGGCGACTGCCCGGCCATGAACTGCCCGAGGGTCGCGGTGCCCTCGATCGGCGAGGGTGCAGCCGGGTCCGGGGTGATCATGACGAACGCCTCGCAGTCCGGTGCGTTGCTGAAGCCGGCCCATCCTTCCTCGCCCATGGGCAGCTCGGGAGTCCCGGAGAAGCAGAAGTAGAACTTCGCGTCCGAGTCGGCGAGGTAGTAGGCGACCTCGCGAGCCTTGTTCAGCACGTTGAGCGGAACGACAACCCCGCCTGCCTTGAGCACGCCGTAGTACACGATCGGGAAGTACGGCAGGTTCGGGCAGGTCAGGGCTACCTTGTCGCCGGGCTGCAGACCACCCTCCAGCAGAGCGTTCGCGACCTGGCTGGCAGCACCGTCGAGCTGGGCGTAGGTCAGGCGGGTCCCGCCGAGGACGACGGCGTCTCGGGTGGGGTAGTCGCGGGCGGAGGACTCCAGCAGGGCGGACAGGTTGAGCACGGGCAGCCTCCAGCGGCGGGTAGGTGGGGAGCCCTTGTCTACCCGGTCGTGCTCGCGGTCACCAGCCCTGCGGTGTCCGGGCCGACGTCGCGGGTGTGGAACTCCCCGGTGAACGAGACCGGCGCCCCCACAGCGACGGTGAACTCCTGGTCGTAGTGGCTGGCGGTCAGCGGGTCGCCTGACTCCAGGGTGTAGGTCGCTTGGTCTGCCTGGATGTCCACCCGCAGCAGCCTGCCGACGACGCGCACCGGGAAGCGCAACCGGCGGGCCCGGGTCGGCAGCATGGGTCGGAACGTGATGGCGTCCTTGCGCCACCGGAACCCGCCGAACCCGAACACCACCGCCATCCAGGCCCCACCGGCTGACGCGACGTGGACGCCGTCGCGCACGTTCCCTGCGGTGTCGGCCATGTCCACGGACATGGCGTCGATCAGGTACTCCTCGGCGGTACGGAACTTGCCGACGTCGGCCGCGGCAATCGCCTGGATGCTCTCCGACAGCGACGAGTCACCCGTGGTCAGCGGGTCGTAGTAGTCGAAGATGCGGCGGCGCTCCTGCTCGGTGAACCGTCCGGGCAGCAGGACGGTGGCCAGCTCGACATCGGCCTGCTTGATCACCTGATGGCGGTAGATGACCAGCGGGTGGAAGTGCAGCAGCAGGGGGTACTGCTGCGGGGGGGTGCCGGCGAAGTCCCACGGCTTGAGGTCGAGGAACCCGTCGTCCTGGAGATGGACCCCGGCGTCGTGGTCGAAGGGCACATAGATGTTCGCCGCGGCGTGGCGCCAGGCGTCCACCTCGGCGAGATCCAGGCCGGTACGCGCCAGCAATCGCGTGTAGTCGGCTGGCGAGGTGTCCCGGACCCGGCCCACGGCGTCGGCGGCCATGCGCATGTTCTCCGCGGCCATGAGGTTGGTGTAGAGGTTGTTGTCCACCACGGTGGTGTACTCGTCGGGACCGGTGACCTTCTGGATGACGAACTTCCCGCCGTGGCGGTCGGAGAAGAACCCCAGGTCGGCCCACATCCGGGCGGTCTCGACCAGGACCTCGGCGCTGTGGCGAACCAGCATGTCGGCGTCGCCGGTCATTCGCACGTACTGGTCCATGGCGTAGGCGATGTCGGCGTCGATGTGGTACTGCGCCGTCCCGGCGGCGTAGTAGGCCGACGCCTCCGCCCCGCTGATGGTGCGCCACGGGAACAGCGCACCCGAGCAGCCGACCTCCCGGGCCCGGGCGCGGGCGTCGTCCAGCATCTGCACGCGGTGCATGAGCAGGCTGCGGGCGGCCTCGGGGGAGGTGTGGATGAGGAAGGGCAGGACGTAGACCTCGGTGTCCCAGAAGTAGTGGCCCTCGTACCCGGTTCCTGTCAGGCCCTTGGCCGGCACGCCATGGCCCTCGGCCCGGGCGGTGGCCTGCAGCACGCTGAACAGGCTGAAGCGCATCGCCTGCTGGGCTGCCGGATAGCCCTCCCACTCCACGTCGCTGCGGTCCCAGAACGAGCGGACCTCCTTGGTGTGCGCGGCGAAGGCGGCGCGGTAGCCCAGCGCTCGAGCGCGGTACAGCGTCGCCTCTGCCCGGTACACCAGGTCGCTGGCGTCGTGGTCGCCGTAGTGGTAGGCCAGCCACTTGTACATGGTCACGGTGGTGTTGACCTCCGCCGTGACATCGAACACCACGCGCGCACGGTCGTCGTCCATGGTCGTGTTGACGTGCCGCACGGACGCGTCGAACTCGTGGTCCATGCCGGAGGCGACGGTCAGGCCGCTGCTCAGCGTCCGGTATGCCCGGACGACCTTCGGGCCGTCCACCCGGTCCCCCTCGGGGGCGAGCACCTCGTCGCTGAACGTGCGGGCGCGCCGCTGGTCTCGGCTCGGCCCCGCCTGCTCGCCCTGCGAGGTCACCAGGTCGGAGGAGATGACCAGCCGAGCCGGCGCGTCGAGAGCGGTCACCTGGTACCGGATGCACGCCAGGTGCCGGTTGACCAGCGAGACGAAGCGCTTGGTGCGGACCCAGAACCGCCGGCCGTCGGGCACCTGGTAGACCACGGACCTGTCCACCGCGCCACGGCCCATGTCCAACGACCGCTCGAACTCCAGCACCTCCGTGGTCGTGCAGTCGACCGGGTCCTCGTCGAGGAACAGCCGGATCGAGGTCCCGTCGGGAACCCGCACGATCGTCTGGCCGGTCGTGGCATAGCCGTGGGCGCGCTCGGGGTACACGATCGGCCAGGTCTCGTGGAAGCCGTTGAGCAGCGTGCCCGGTTGGTAGGACGGCGATCCCTCCTCGAACGAACCCCGGATCCCCAAGAAGCCGTTGGCCACCGCGAACAGGGTCTCGGTCTGCTCGACGAAGTCGGGGTTGTAGGCCCTCTCGACCAGCCGCCAGGGGTCGGTGGGGTAGTCCCCGGTGGACGCGGTGATCCGCTTGGCGGCGGCCAGCAGCCGGTGCTCGGGGGGCCCTGCCCGGTGGATGTGCTCGGTGGGGGCGCTGACCAGCTCGCTGAGGTCGCTGACCACGATGTCCGCGCCCGCCTCCGCCAGGGCCTGGGCGTGCCCGTCCCGGTCGACCCCGACGACCAGCCGGAAGTTGCCGGCCCGACCTGCTCGGACGCCGGCGATCGCGTCCTCGACCACCGCGGTACGCCCAGGTTCGACGCCGAGGCGGCGCGCCGCCTCCAGGAACATGTCCGGGGCGGGCTTGCCCGGCAGCTGCATCTCCAGGGCAGTGTCGCCGTCCACTCGGGCGTCGAACAGGTTGGTGATGCCGGCGAGGTCGAGGACCGTGGTGCAGTTGCGGCTGCTGGTCACCACCGCGGTCTTCATGCCGGCCTCGCGGATCTCCCGGACGTAGGCGATCGAGCCTGGGAAGACCTCCACACCGACCTTCTCCAGCTCGGACTCCACCAGCAGCTGCTTGCGGTTGCTCAGCCCCCAGACGGACTCCTCCCCTTCAGGGGAGTCCGGTCTACCTTCGGGCAGCTCGATGCCCCGGGATCGCAGGAAGTCGCGCACCCCGTCCTGCCGGGGCTTGCCGTCGACGTGGGCGGCGTAGTCGTCGACGTCGTGGAAGGGCAACGTGGTGGTGCCGTGACGGGCGTCCCACGAGTCGAGGAAGGCGTCGAAGGTGTCCTTCCACGCCGCTGCATGCACGGATCGGGTGGTGGTGAGGACGCCGTCGAGGTCGAACAGCACCGCTTCCAGCTCGGTCATCGCCGTGGCAGAGGGCATCAGCGCCTCCAGGTGGGGAACACCTGTGAGGCTAGCCCGCGGAGCGCTCCGGTGCGGGGGATTCCGCCGAGCCGGTGCGCGCTCGGCGGGACCGGGTCGCCAGCAGCCATGCTCCCAGTGCGACCAGGGCGATGCTGCCGTACTGGGCACCGGTCAGACCCAGCAGCGTGGCGTCGTACTCGCGAAGGAAGTCGGTCAGGAATCGGAACGTGCCGTACCAGATCGAGAAGATCGCTGTCATGATGCCCGGAGCGGAGCCACGACGGTCGAGCAGGACGAGGATCACGATGATCGGCAACAGCCAGAGGATCTCGTAGAGAGCGGTGTTGTGATACGTGACCCCGACCTGCAGCGGCCCCTCGATCGTGACGCCGCCGAGATACGTCACGCCGAGGAAGAAGTCGGTCGGGCCGCCGAGGTGCTCGCCCACCGCGTAGCAGCCGACTCGTCCGATCAGCTGCCCGACGGCCAGGCCGAGCACCGCCCCGTCCAGGAAGTTCCATCGCATGCCGGCCGGCCACGAGCGGGTCAGCAGCGGAGCCAGCAGGGCGGCCGTGACGAACCCGCCGGTGAACTGCAGGCCGCCCTCCCAGACCGCGATCACGTCCACCGGGGTCTCGATCCGCTCGAGGTTGGTCAGCACCCAGGCGATACGGGCACCGACCAGCCCGGCGACGACGAGCCAGAAGCCCACCCGCTCGGTCTCCCCACGGGGCACCCCGTACCGCTCGTTGCGCCGCGCAGCGATCAGGATTCCGACGATCATCCCCAGGGCCACCATCAGCCCGAACACCCGGATGGTCAGCGGCCCGAGCTGGATGATCGGGAAGGTCTCGTAGGGGATCCCGGCCACCACGTCCACCCGACAACTGTAGGTGCCCACCAGCCGAGCGTTCTCGGACCGGTCACGACGGGGGACGTGGCGATGGGGGCGCTGCTGGCCGGCGGCCGGCTGGCCCGGCGCACCGCGCGCACGGTAGGCCGGATCACCGCCCCTGTCGTCCGTGCCGCCGTCGACCCCCCGCTCGTGCCTTACCGATGGCGTCCCATCCGCCGCCTCGAGCAGTGGGGCCAGGACTGGCGGGAGCGTCGGGGGCTGCTCGTCGAGGCCGGCGTCCGCGCTGGGAGCGAGGTCGCATCCCGGACCGCGCAGGAGGTCCTCCCGCTGGTGGACCTGACCTCGGTCGTCCAGGTGGTGCTCGACCGGCTGGACCTCGACGCCATCGCCACCAGTGCCCTGGACGACCTCGACCTGGGCGCGGTGGTCGACCAGGTCATCGACGAGCTCGACGTGAGCGTCGTGCTCGATCAGGCGTTGGGCGAGGTGGACATCACCGAGCTCGTCGTCGAGCAGGTCGACCTGGGGGCAGTGGTCCAGGAGGCGCTGGACGCCGTCGACCTCACCGGTGTCGTGCTCACCCGCGTCGACCTGGGCCAGGTCGTGACCGCGGCGCTGGACCAGCTCGACCTGACGCAGATCGTGCAGCAGCGGGTCGACCTGACCGAGATCGCGGAGCAGGTGGTCGAGGACATCGACCTTCCCGACATCATCCAGGAGTCGACCGGGTCGATGGCCTCCGAGGCCGTGCGGGCGGCCCGGATGCAGAGCGTGGACGCCGATGACGCGGTCTCCCGACTGGCCGACCGGCTGCTGCTGCGGGTACGCAAGCGCAGCGCCAAGACCGACGCGGTCCTGGAGGCAGAGACCGAGGCGACGTCCGAGGACGGCTCGCGGTGACCCCCCGACCCGGGAACAGGGAGCCTGCGAACAGGGGGCCCGGGACCAGGGGCCTCGGGACCAGGGGCCTCGGGACCAGGGGTCTCGGGTGGGCCTCCACCGTGCCGCTGGAGGCCCGGGCCTTCCAGGGGCACCGGGCCGGCATCGTCACCCGGGTGCTGGCCAACACCATCGACCTCGTCATCGTGACGCTGCTGCTCGGCGGGCTGTACCTCGGGTGGTCGGGACTGCGCTTCGTGCTGTCGCCGACCACGTTCAGCTTCCCGAGGGTGAGCTTCGGGCTCGTGCTGGTGGTGGGCGGGGCCCTGCTGTGGGCCAGCTTCGCGATCGCCTGGGCCACCACAGGACGAACCACCGGTGCGCGGATCCTGGGTATCCGGGTGGTCAACCACAAGGGCCAACGGCTGCGGTGGAGTGGGGCGGCGGTCCGAGCGCTGTTCTGCGTGATGTTCCTGCCGGGCCTGTTCTGGGTGATCGTCAGCGGAGAGAACCGTTCGGTGCAGGACCTGGTGCTGCGGACGTCGGTGATCTACGACTGGACCAAGCGCCCGGCGGCGCCCGGGGAGAGGTGACCTCAGACCCCATGACTGTCCTCCGCATGGCGGCTACAAGTGGGGCATGGCGGTCATCGAGGTCACCGACCTGCACAAGTCCTACGGGGACGTCCGCGCAGTCGACGGGGTGAGCTGGCAGATCCAGCTCAAGGAGGTCGTCGCCCTGCTCGGCCCCAACGGTGCCGGCAAGACCACCGCGGTCGAGGTGCTGGAGGGGTACCGGCATCGAGACAGCGGCGAGGTGTCCGTGCTCGGGTTCGACCCCGCCTCGGGCGGCCGGGCGTACCGCGAGCGCATCGGCATCGTGCTCCAGGAGGCAGGGTTCGAGGACCAGTTCACCGTTCGCGAGCTCGTCCGGCTGCAGGCCGGCCTCTACCCCCACCCTCGGCCGGTGGACGAGGTCGTCGACATGGTCGGCCTTGAGGAGAAGGCCGACGCCCGGGTCAAGACGCTGTCCGGAGGCCAGCGGCGCCGGCTCGACCTGGCGTTGGGGATCGTCGGTGATCCTGAGGTGCTTTTCCTGGACGAGCCCACCACCGGTTTCGACCCGTCAGCCCGGCGGCGCGCCTGGGAGCTCGTCGACCGGTTGCGCGACCTCGGGACCACCATCCTGCTCACCACCCACTACATGGACGAGGCTGAGCACCTGGCGGATCGGGTCGTCGTGCTGAACAAGGGAAAGGTCGTGGCCGAGGGGACGCCCGAGCATCTCGCGGCTCGTGCCGGGGCCGAGACGGTGGTGTCCTTCCGGCTGCCCGACGACGTGGACCCAGGCGCGTTGCCGCGACTCGGGACCGGTCTGGAGATGGTCGGGACGACGGTTCAGCTGCGCTCGGCGCATCCGACCGCGGACGTGAACGCGTTGACCAGATGGGCGCTGGACCACAACGTCGAGCTCGCGGATCTGCTGCTCGCCCGGCCGAGCCTCGAGGACGTGTACCTCGAGCTCACCGACGGCCAGATCGCTCAGGAGCCGGAGGCGGTGGACCGGTGACCCTGACCCAGCCGGCGCCAACCACAGCGGCCGTACCGACGGTGCCAGCTCGGGGGATGCTGCTGCGGCAGACCCGACACGAGCTGGTCGGCTTGGTCCGCACGCCGGTGCTGTTGTTCTTCGCGCTGCTCTTCCCGCTGGCGTTCTTCGTGATTCTCTCCTCGCTGCTGGGCAACGAGACCCTCGACTTTCGCAGCGGAGTGCGGTTGGCGCAGTTCTTGGCACCGGCATTCGCGTCGTTCGGCATCGCGATGGCCACCCTGTCGGTGATGGCCATCGGCTTCGCCGAGATCCGGTTCAACGGTGTGCTCAAGCGGTTGACCGGCAGCCCGCTACCCCGGTGGGTGCTGCTGGGCGGTCGGATGAGCGCCGGGACGCTGCTGGCCATCGGCGCCACCGTGCTGCTGCTCGCCGTCGGCGTTGTCCTCTACGACGTGCAGATCCTCTGGGAGCGCATGCCGGGGTTCGCCGTGACCGTCCTTGTCGCAGCCGTCTCGTTCTGCGCCATCGGGTTGGCCATCGCCGCGCTCGCGCCGTCGTTCCAGGCCGCCATCGCGATCGCCAACGGAGTGGTGATCCCGCTGGCCTTCCTGTCCGACCTGTTCGTGATCGGCGAGCTGCCCGGCTGGCTGGATGCGGTGGGCTGGGCGTTCCCGCTCAAGCATCTGGTGAACGCGCTCGGCGACGGCCTGAACCCCTTCCTGGACACCTCTGGGTTCTACCTCGACCACCTGGCTGCGATCGCCGCCTGGGGAGTGGCCGGTGCGGTGGTCGCCTCGTGGGCGATCCGGCGAGACGCCGTCCGAGCGGAGCGGGGGACTCGCGTCCGGCATCCGGCCGGTGCCGGTGGCACCTCGCGTGCTGCTGCACGCCAGGCAGGCCGGGACGCCGTGCCGCGTCGACACGGGCGACCGGCGGCCGCGGCGCTGATCCTGGACCAGGTGCGCCACGCCAACACGCTGCAGTGGAGGGACTGGAGCTCGCCGTTCTTCGGCATCGCCTTCCCGGTCCTGCTCGTCCTTCTCTTCCCCACGATTATCGGCGGAGCGGACCCCTCGATCCGTCTCGAGGTGGCACAGACGATCGCGGCGACCATGACCGTCTACGGCACCGCGGTCATCGCCTACGTCAACATGCCCCAGGGGCTGGCCGAGGCCAGGGAGGCGAACGTGCTCAAGCGGTGGGCAGGGTCACCGCTTCCGAGCTGGGCGCTGTTCACCGGCCACGCCGTGTCGTCGACCCTGCTCGCCCTGCTGGTGATGGTGGCCTCGTACGCCCTGGCGGTGTCCGTCTACGGGATCGTCGTCCCCCCGTCCTGGCCCAGCGCCGTGGTGGTGCTGGTGGTCAGCGCGCTGAGTTTCGCGGCCCTCGGGATGGCCGTCGTCTCGGTGGTCCGCGGGACCCAGTCGGCCCTGGCCGTCTGCCTCGGCAGCCTGATCACCCTGTCGTTCGTCAGCGACATCTTCCTCTTCGGGGTGGACTTCCCGCCCTGGCTGGATGCGTTGGCCTGGACGTTCCCGCTGCGTCACGCGGTGAACGCCTTCGGTGACGCGATGGCGGCCGACGCCTCGGGTGTCGTCCTCGGGCTGGACCACCTGGCGGTGATCGCCGCCTGGGGTGTCGCCGGGCTGCTGGTGGTGCTGACCCGCTTCAACGCCGAGCCCGTCCACTTCGGGCGTCGTGCTTCGCGGGGGGCGTGACGCCTCGCCGCAGGTGCCGGGTCCCGCGCAGGTGCCGTCACCGCGTCAGGCACCCACGTGGGTACCTGGCGTGATCAGTGGGGGCTCGTCGGGTCGCTGGGTGGGTGCTCGGCCAGGCGCTGCTCCTCGCGTTCGTAGGACCTTCGGATCTCCGCCTCCGCTGCCGAGCGGCCCACCCAGATCGCCCCCTCCACCGACTTGCCCGGCTCGAGCTCCTTGTAGACCTCGAAGAAGTGCTGGATCTCGAGCCGGTCGAAGTCCGGGACGTGGTGGATGTCGCGCACGTGCTCCACCCGCGGATCGTCCACCGGCACGCAGAGGACCTTGTCGTCCCCGCCCTTCTCGTCCTGCATCCGGAACATCCCGATGGCCCGGCAGCGGATGAGGCAGCCGGGGAACGTGGGCTCGTCCAGCAGCACCAGGGCGTCGAGCGGGTCCTCGTCCTCCCCGAGCGTCCCGTCGATGAAGCCGTAGTCGTGCGGGTAGCGGGTCGAGGTGAACAGCCGCCTGTCGAGCTTGATCCGGCCGGTGTGGTGATCGACCTCGTACTTGTTCCGGCTGCCGGCGGGGATCTCGATGGTGACGTCGAACTCCATCGTCTCGGCCATGGGGCCCCTCTCATGCGTGGCCGACCTCTTGGCCGGCATCCCAGTCGGCACAGTCTGGCGCACGCACGTACGGTTGGCGGCGTGACCTCAGAGGTGGCCCAGGACGGCCCTCGCACGGTGCCGGACGGCTCGGCGATGGTCGACTGGCGCCTCGCGGTCGCCACCGCCCGACGCATCGCGGGCCCCGGTCCGCGGCTGAGCGAGCAGGAGACCGCGGGAACGGTCGCCGACCTGCGCCGCCTTGCCGATCGGGCGCAGGTGTACGTCGCCGACCACACCGGGCTGCAGGCTCCGCCGGAAACCGCCCCCGTCGTGGTCGTGGACCGAGCCGGCTGGGCGCAGGCCAACGCCGACGCCTTCCGGGTGCTGCTCGGCCCGGTGATGGACCGGCTGCGCAGCAAACGCGGGGCTCGTGGGGCCTTCGACATCATCGGGTCCCGGATCACCGGCGTGGAGCTCGGACTCATGCTGGGCTTCCTGGCCAGCAAGGTGCTCGGCCAGTACGACCCGTTCCTGCGCGACGCGGACGCCGTGGAGCAGGGTCGGCTGCTGCTGGTGGCACCCAACATCGTGGAGGTGGAGCGGCACCTCGGCGTGGTGCCGGAGGACTTCAGGCTCTGGGTGTGCCTGCACGAGGAGACCCACCGCGTGCAGTTCGGTGCGGTGCCTTGGATGCGTGACCACATGCGCAGCGAGATCGAGCAGGTCATCGGCTCCACACCGATCGAGCTCGGTGACGTTCTCGGGCGGCTCGTGCAGGTCGCGAGGGGTGCGGTGGACGCTGCTCGGGCGAGTGACCACGCGCCGTCGCTGCTGGACATCGTTTCGACCCCGGAGCAGAAGGCGGTCGTGGACCGGCTCGCGGCGGTGATGTCGCTGCTGGAAGGCCACGCCGACGTGGTGATGGACGACGTGGGACCCGACGTGGTGCCGACCGTGGCGACCATCCGGACCCGGTTCCAGCAGCGGCGGGACAGCGCCATCGGGTTGAGCCGGGTGATGCGCCGATTGCTCGGGCTGGAGGCCAAGATGCGCCAGTACCGCGAGGGAGCCGCCTTCGTCCGCGGCGTGCAGAACCAGGTCGGCATGGACGGGTTCAACGCGGTGTGGACCAGCGCAGCGATGCTGCCGTCGCCCGAGGAGATCGCCGACCCGGGCTCCTGGGTCGCTCGCGTCCACGGCTGAGGCGAGTGGGGCCCGCTCCGTCCGTCGCGGCCTGCCGATCGGCGGTGCGTGACTGCCTGGCCGACATTGCTGGTGAGGCCGACCGACCCGTCGTCCTGGTAGCCGTCTCCGGGGGACCGGACTCCCTGGCGCTGCTTCATGCTGCGTGCTTCGTCGGCCCCCGGGCGGGGGTGCACGTCGGCGCCGTGACCGTGGACCACGGCCTGCAGGAGGGATCGCTCGGACGGGCCCGTGACGTTGCAGCGGCGGCATCGCGGCTGGGCGCGACGCCGGTCAGCATCTGGCACGTTCAGGTTGGCACCCAGGGTGGACCGGAGGCAGCGGCCCGTGCAGCCCGGCGCGCCGCCCTGGAGGCAGCGGCCAGGGCCGCCGGTGCCCGGGCGGTGCTGCTGGCCCACACACGTGACGACCAGGCCGAGACCGTGCTGCTGGGGCTCGCGCGTGGGTCCGGCGCCCGCTCGCTGTCCGGGATGGCACCCCGGGCAGGCCTGATGCGACGCCCGTTGCTCCACCTGCCCCGTCGCATCGTCGTCGAGGCCGCTCGGGCCGAGGCGGCGTCGGTCTGGGACGACCCGCACAACGTCGACCCGAGGTACGCGCGGGCCCGGGTCCGCGCCCGCGTGCTGCCGGTGCTGGAGCTAGAGCTGGGGCCGGGGGTCGCGGCTGCTCTGGCGCGCACGGCCGACCTGCTGCGGGCCGACGCGGACGCCCTCGACGACTGGGCGGCGCGGGAGGCTGCGACGCACATCGGCCCGGACGGGGCGCTCGACGTCGTGGGTCTGGATGCGCTGCCGGAGGCGGTACGCACCCGGGTGCTGCGTACCGCGGCGCTCGCCGCCGGCGCGCCGGCCTCCGACCTCACCGCTGGGCACGTCACGGCACTCGACCGGCTCGTCCGGGACGCCCCCTCCGGCGCGACGATCGACCTGCCGGGGGCGGTTCGCGCGGTCCGCCACGGATCTGCGCTGTACCTGACTCCCCGCGCCTCCCGGGCTGCGGGCGCAGCCCCCCAAGTCGATCCCGGGGGCACGTCCTGACTCCCGCGCACCATCCGTCGGGTGCGCGTGAGCACCACATAGTGGTCGTACGGGCGTCCGCGGAGGTCGCATACCCGCAGGTCGCGGTGATCATGGGAGGCACTTTGTGTGTGCACAGCGACAGCGACAGCACCCGGAACATCCGGGCGTGGCAGGCTGGCAGCGTGGACGCCGCCGACGTCGAGACCGACCTGAGCGAGGTGCTGCTGAGCGAGGAGCAGATCCAGCAGCGCGTCCTCGAGCTCGCCGGTGACATCGAGCGGGACTACGCCGGACGCGAGGTGCTGCTCGTCGGCGTGCTCAAAGGCGCGGCGATGGTGATGGCCGACCTGGCCCGGGCTTTCCACGGCCACGTCGGCATGGACTGGATGGCCGTGTCCTCCTACGGCTCGGGAACCAAGTCCAGCGGGGTGGTGCGGATCCTGAAGGACCTCGACACCGACATCACCGGCCGCGACGTCCTGGTCGTCGAGGACATCGTCGACACCGGCCTCACCCTGTCCTGGCTGATGAGCAACCTGCGCTCGCGCCAACCCGCCTCACTGGAGATCGTGACGATGCTGCGCAAGCCTGACAGCATCCGCAGCCCGCTCGAGATCCGCTACGTCGGCTTCGACATCCCCAGCGACTTCGTCGTCGGGTACGGCCTGGACTTCGCCGAGCGTTACCGCAACCTGCGCTGCGTGGGCACGCTGCGGCCGCAGGTCTACCGGTGAGCTTCCCCCCGGGCGGAACTGTGCAGGCCCTCGAGTCGTTGGACAGGTAGATTGTCGTCACGGCGGACGACACGGCCCGCCGTGCACCGCCACACCCGACCGAGCACGGAAGGACCGGGGGGCCCTACCGGCCCATCATCGATGACTCTCAAGCGACTGACGCGTGGCCCGTTCCTGTGGCTGGCGCTGGCCCTGATCGGCTTCCTGATCGCCAGCCAGGTCATCGGCGGCGGGAGTGGCTTCGAGCGGGTCGACACTTCCACCGCACTGACGGCGATCACCGATGGCGAGGTGAAGTCCGCCAAGATCATCACCGGTGATCAGCAGGAGCTGCAGCTCACCCTCAAGGACGGGGACCGGATCCGGTCCTCCTACGTCGTCGGCCAGCAGGTCGACATCGGGGAGGATCTGCAGCGGCAGGTCGACGACGGCACCCTGCCCGAGGGGTACGACGTCGAGGTGCCCAGACCAAGCGTCCTGATCACCATCCTCGGTGCGCTGCTGCCGTTCCTCCTCCTCGGTCTCATCCTGCTGTTCTTCATCAACCAGGTGCAAGGCGGCGGCAGAGGGGTGATGAGCTTCGGCAAGTCCAAGGCGAAGATGATCACCAAGGACATGCCGCAGACGACCTTCGCCGACGTGGCCGGGTGCGACGAGGCGATCGAGGAGCTGGAGGAGATCAAGGAGTTCCTGTCGGACTCGGCGAAGTTCGTCGCGCTCGGTGCCAAGATCCCCAAGGGCGTGCTGCTCTACGGGCCACCTGGTACGGGCAAGACGTTGCTCGCCAGGGCCGTCGCCGGCGAGGCGGCCGTGCCCTTCTTCTCCATCTCAGGCTCGGACTTCGTGGAGATGTTCGTCGGCGTAGGAGCCTCGCGGGTGCGTGACCTGTTCGAGCAGGCCAAAGCCAACGCGCCGGCGATCATCTTCGTCGACGAGATCGACGCCGTCGGCCGCCACCGCGGTGCCGGGCTCGGTGGCGGGCACGACGAGCGCGAGCAGACGTTGAACCAGATGCTGGTCGAGATGGACGGATTCGACGTCAAGACCAACGTCATTCTCATCGCCGCGACCAACCGCCCCGACATCCTCGACCCGGCACTGCTGCGGCCCGGACGGTTCGACCGGCAGATCCCGGTGGAGGCACCCGACCTCGAAGGCCGCCGGAAGATCCTCGAGGTGCACGCCAAGGGCAAGCCGCTGGACCCCGTCGTGGACCTGGCCGCCATGGCCCGTCGCACGCCCGGCTTCACCGGAGCGGACCTGGCCAACGTCCTGAACGAGGCCGCGCTGCTGGCTGCCCGACGGGGGCAGAGCATCATCGACCCCTCCGCGATGGACGAGGCGATCGACCGCGTGGTCGCCGGACCACAGAAGCGCTCGCGCCTGATGAACGACGAGGAGAAGAAGATCACCGCCTACCACGAGGGCGGTCACGCCCTCGTGGCCGCCGTCCTGCCGCACACCGCCCCGGTCCATAAGGTCACCATCCTGCCTCGTGGGCGTGCCCTGGGGTACACGATGGTGCTGCCCGAGGAGGACAAGTACTCCACGACGCGCAACGAGATGCTCGACCAGCTGGCCTACATGCTGGGCGGGCGGGCCGCGGAGGAACTGGTGTTCCACGACCCGACGACGGGGGCGGCCAACGACATCGAGAAGGCGACGTCGCTGGCCCGGCGCATGGTCACCCAGTACGGCATGACCGAGAGGCTGGGTGCGATCAAGTTCGGCTCAGATCGCGGCGAACCGTTCCTGGGCCGCGAGATCGGCCATGAGCGTGACTACTCTGAGCAGGTCGCCGCGATGGTGGACGAGGAGGTGCGGTCGCTGATCGAGACCGCCCATCAGGAGGCCTACGACATCCTGGTGGAGAACCGGCCGGTGCTCGACTCCCTGGTGACCGCGTTGCTCGAGCACGAGACCCTGGACCGCGCCCAGGTCGAACAGGTGTTCACGCCGGCGCACCGGCGTGCCCCACGACCGGCCTGGACCGGCTCACCGACCCGGATGCCCTCGGATCAGCCTCCGGTTCCCAGCCCCAAGCAGGTCGCCTCCGCCGGGGTCAACGGGCACAACCCGGTCCCCGAGCCGGTTGTCTCGCGAAGCGACAACCAGCCCGCATGAGTCAGTCGTTCGACCTGCCCCGGGTCGAGGCGGCCATACGTGAGCTGCTGGCTGGCATCGGGGAGGACCCCACCCGGGACGGGCTGCGCGCCACCCCCGCCCGGGTGGCGCGGGCCTACCAGGAGACGTTCGCCGGACTCGGCCAGGCAGCCGAGGACGTCCTGACCACGACGTTCGAGCTCGGCCACGACGAGATGGTGCTGGTGCGGAGCATCGAGACCTACTCGATGTGCGAGCACCATCTGCTGCCCTTCCACGGCGAGGCTCACGTCGGGTACATCCCCGCCGAGGACGGCCGCATCGCCGGGATCTCCAAGCTGGCTCGGCTGGTGGAGGTGTTCGCCCGACGGCCCCAGGTGCAGGAACGTCTGACATCACAGGTCGCTGATGCGATGGTCGAGATCCTCCGGCCGCAAGGGGTGATCGTCGTGCTGGACTGCGAACACCTGTGCATGTCGATGCGGGGGGTACGCAAGCCCGGATCGCGCACCGTGACCAGTGCGGTGCGCGGTCAGCTCCTCGAGCCGAGCTCCCGCGCCGAGGCGATGTCGCTGATCCTCGGCCGGTGAGCGCCGTTGCCGGCCTGCCAAGCGCCGACCGCTGCCTGGTGATGGGCGTCGTCAACGTCACGCCCGACTCCTTCTCCGACGGCGGACGGTGGGTCGAGACCGCCGACGCGGCTGCTCATGGTGCCCTGCTGGTCGAGCAGGGCGCGGACCTGATCGATGTCGGTGGCGAGTCGACGCGCCCGGGTGCGCAGCGACCGAGTGCCGCCGAGGAGCGGGACCGGGTGGTCCCCGTCGTGGACGCGCTGGCGCAGCGCGGTTGCGCGGTCACCGTGGACAGCATGCGCGCCGACGTGGCAGCCGCTGCGCTGGACGCAGGTGCCCGGGCGGTCAATGACGTCTCGGGGGGCCTGGCCGACCCGTCGATGCTGCCGACGGTCGCCGAGCGCGGCGTGCCGGTGGTGCTCATGCACTGGCGCGGGCAGTCGGTGGACATGCAGCGCCGGGCCCGTTACGGCGACGTGGTCGCCGAGGTGCGCGACCACCTCATGACCCGGGTCGATGCCGCCCTGGCTGCCGGCGTGGCCGGGGACCGCATCGTCATCGATCCCGGGCTGGGCTTCGGCAAGACCCCTGAGCACAACTGGGCGCTGCTGAACCGGCTCGACGTCATGGTGGACCTGGGTCTACCCGTGCTCGTGGGCGCCTCGCGCAAGAGCTTCCTCGGAGACCTGCTCGTCGAGTCCGGCGCCCCGCGAGCGGTCCAGGACAGGGAGGACGCCACCACAGCGGTGTCCACGCTCGCCGCGGCGGCAGGCGCCTGGGCGGTGCGCGTCCACCAGCCGCGTCCCTCGGCGGACGCGGTGCGCGTGGCCGCTCGTTGGGCCCGCGGCTGAGGTCGGGGCGGCGGCTAACCTCGGCCGGGTGAGTAGCGACAGGGTCGTGCTGCGCGGGCTGCGGGGGTACGGCCGCCACGGGGTGCTGGAGTCTGAGCGAGTGCTCGGCCAGACCTTCGTTGTCGACGTCGCCATCGAGCTCGACACCACGCAGGCTGCGCAGTCCGACGACGTCGAGCACACCGTCGACTACGGTGTGGTGGCACGTTCGGTCCTGGACGTCGTCGAGGGTGAGCCCGTCGCCCTGCTGGAGCGGCTGGCGCAACGCATCTGCGACGCCGTCCTCGCCCACCCGCGGGCGGACGCTGTAGACGTGACCGTGCACAAGCCGTCGGCACCCGTCCCGGTGCCGTTCGATGACATCTCCTTGACCATCCGGAGGACCCGCGCGTGACTCCTGTCCCCAACCCCTTCGTGATCGACGCCGACACCCTCACCGGCGAGCTCCGGCCGGTCCGCCGGGTGGCCCTAGGCCTGGGCAGCAACCTGGGTGACCGCCTGGAGTACCTGCAGGCGGCGGTGGACACCCTCACCGAGACCCCGGACATCGTCCCGGTCGCGGTCTCGCCGGTCTACGAGACCGAGCCGGTCGGTGGCCCGCAGGGTCAGCCGGCGTTCCTCAACGCGGTGCTGCTGCTGGACACCATGCTGTCTGCCCGGAGGCTGGTCGAACGCGCCTTCGCCGTCGAGGACGCCTACGGGCGCTCCCGAGAGCAGGTGTGGGGTCCGCGCACGCTCGACGTGGACGTCCTCGCCGTCGGTTCGGAGACCATCGACGAACCCGGGCTGACCGTCCCGCACCCGCTCATCGCCGAGCGCGGGTTCGTGCTGCAGCCGTGGGCCGACGTCGACCCGGACTTCGAGATCCCGGGCCTGGGCCGGGTGAAGGACCTCGCCGACCGGGTCGGTCACGTCGGCATCGTCAAGACCGACCTGTACCTGCTGCTGCCTGGCTGATCGTTCGACAGGCCAAGCGTGACTCCGACCCGTCCCAGCACCCTGCTGATCGCGGGGGTCGGCGGCGTGGTCGCGGGGTACGCGGTCACCAGCCTCCTGGACAGCCTGGGGTACGGGCTGCCACGGGTGTCCTGGGTGGGCATCGGCCTGCTGCTGTTCCTGGCCGTGCTCCTGCTCGTGGCCAGCCGCCGGGTGCGCGGCTGGGTGAGCGGGGACCGGCCGCAGGCCCCAGGCGACGCCCTCACCATGGGCCGGCTGGTGGCACTGGCCATGGCCAGCTCGGTGTTCGGTGCGGCGATGACCGGTGTCTACCTGGGTGTGGCGGCGGTCGGGCTGGACCGGCTGAGCACCGAGTACGGGCGCGCGCACGTGCTGTGGGCGGTCGGCGGCGCGGTCGCCGCCGCCGCAGTCCTGGCGGCAGCCCTCGTCCTCGAACGGTCCTGCCGGCTGCCGGGGGATGGTGAGCGGGGGGCCGAGCCCGGCTGATGTCGCCCCCGCTGTGGAAGGCCGCATGGGCGCAGAGCCGCCGGTCGTGACGCTGAACGCCCATGCGATCGGCTTCCGGGACGCCCTGGTCATCGGCCTCGACGCGAGGCTCGCCGACGAGGTCGACGCCCGGGCGTCGCCACGACGGGATCGACCACCTACCGGCTGCTGCATGCTGCAGGCCGCCCGGTGCTCGTCGTGCCCATTGACCTCACGGTTTCGTGATCTCGGGTGGGGCTGAGCAGGTGGCGGGGTCCTGGCCAGGAGCCTCGATCCCGGGGCGTGACCCCGGTGCCGCACTGCGTGTCCGGTTCATGGTCGGATCGATAGCGCGGTCGGTGTGGCCTCGGTCGTGATCAGGGCGGGGTTGTAGGGCCTCGAGCATGATCACGGCGCCCCAGGTGTGGTGGATCGTCGCGTCAGAGCGCCGTAGGTGTCGCTATGACGACACCTACGGCGCCCTGATCATCACGACCACCACCGCGCAGGCGCCCTGATCATGCTCCAGCCACCACCAGGGCGCCCTGATCAAGGGTCAGCCACCACCAGGGCGCCCTGATCATGGCTGGGGTGGGGAGAGCACCGGCAGTCAGCCGCAGGTGGACGCCCGCAGGGCCATGGCTCGGGCTCTCGCCCATGGACGCCGCGGGTCCCCACCACGATCGCGAAACCCCGAGGCTAGATCGTCCCCACCGTCTGCACCGTGATCAGGTGCGGGGCGGTGTCTCGGGCGTCCGCCTCCACCGAGCGACGCAGCGCGGCGTGCATCGTGGTGGGGGTGAGAACTCCCAGGTAGGTGTCGTCGCCTGGGTCGAGCACCGCGATCCATCCGGCGTCGTGCTGCAGCATCAGACCGAAGGCGTGCTTGAGCGAGTCGCCGAGGTGGATGGATGCCTCCATCGGCCGGGTCCAGCGCCGCACCGGGCCCGCTCGCCGCGCCCCGGACTCCGCGTCGGCCAGCCCTACCCACCCGACCAGACGATCCTGCCCGTCCAGCACGACCGCCCACCGGGAGTCCGCGCCGCGCATCGAGTCCTCCGCCACCTCCCAGTCGCTGGTGTCGGTGACGACCGGAGGACGATCGACGTCGGCCTCGATGACCGGGGTGACGGCCAGTCGCTTCAGGCCCCGGTCGGCGCCGACGAACTCGGCGACGAAGGGGGTGGCCGGAGAACCCAGGATGGCCGCCGGGGAGTCGTACTGCTCGAGCCGACCACCCTGGGAGAGCACGGCCACCCGGTCACCGAGCCGCACCGCTTCCTCGATGTCGTGAGTGACGAACAGGACGGTCGTTGCGACCTCGGCCTGCAGTCGCAGGAACTCCTCCTGCAGCTGGCCCCGCACGATCGGGTCCACGGCGCTGAACGGCTCGTCCATGAGCAGGACGGGAGGGTCGGCGGCCAGCGCGCGGGCCACCCCGACGCGCTGCCGCTGCCCGCCGGACAGCTCGTGCGGGTAGCGCGGGCCATGGCGGCGCCTGTCGAGCCCGACCAGGTCGAGCAGTTCCTCCGCTCGGGCCTGCGCGTCACGGCGGGGCCAGCCGAGCAGGTCGGGGACCGTGCTGACGTTCTGGAGCACCGTGCGGTGCGGGAAGAGCCCCACGTGCTGGATGACGTACCCGATCCGGCGCCGCAGCTCCACCGGGTCGGTCTCGGCGACGTCCTTGCCGTCCAGCATGACGCGTCCCGACGACGGGTCCACCAGACGGTTGACCATGCGCATGGACGTGGTCTTGCCGCAGCCCGACGGGCCCACCAGCACCACGATCTCGCCCCGCTGCACCGTCAGGCTCAGCCCGTCGACCGCGGTCGTCCCGTCCGGGTAGGTCTTGGTGACCCGGTCGAACTCGATCATCGGGGCGGCGCCGCCTGCCGGGACCGCAGACGGTCCGGTAGCGTCGTCATGGTGGTCGGCCACGGGATCACCCTGTCCGAGAGCTGCCTGACGCGCAACGACTGGATCTGCTGGGAATACGTCCGCACCCGTTCCGACGAGCTGGTCGAGGCGACCGTCGCGCACGTGACGCTGGCCGTCGTCGCCGTCGTGGTCGCCTGCCTGACGGCCGTCCCGCTGGCACTGCTGGCCCGCCGACAACCAGCGCTGCGTCAGCCGATCGAGGGCACCGCAGCGATCATCTACACGATCCCGTCGCTGGCGCTGTTCGCGGTGCTCGTGCCGTTCACCGGGTTGTCAGCGGTGACCGTGGTCATCGGCCTGGTGCTGTACGCACAGACGATCCTCATCCGCGCGCTGCTCGTCGGGTTGGCGGCAGTGCCGCCCGACGTCCGGGACGCCGCGGTCGGGATGGGCTTCGGGCCGGCCAGGCTGCTGCTCACCGTCGAGGCGCCGCTGGCCACCCCGACGATCATGGCCGGGCTGCGGGTGGCAGCGGTGTCTACGGTCGCGCTGACTACCGTGGGGGCGATCATCGGGCACGGCGGGCTGGGCAACCTCATCTATGCGGGGTTGCGCTCGGTGTTCCGCGCCGAGGTGTTGACCGCGTCCGTGCTGTGCGTGGTGCTGGCCGTGCTCGCGGACCTGGCACTCGTCGGACTTCAGCGCTTGCTCACACCCTGGCGGCGCACCGTGGGAGTGAGCTGACGATGGGCTTGCCGTCTGAGCTGCTCGCCTGGTTCAGCGACCCGGAGAACTGGGTCGGCCCCGGTGGTGTCCTGGTCCGCACCGTCGAGCACGTCGGGCTGACCGCGGCCTCGGTCGGTCTGGCGTGCCTGGTCGCGATCCCCCTGGGGCTGTGGCTGGGTCACACCGGTCGCGGGGGCACCTTGGCCATCAACGTCTCCAACGTCGGACGGGCCGTGCCCACCTTCGCCGTCCTGGTGATCCTGGCCCTCGGCCCGCTCGGGCTGTCGATCTGGTCCACCCTGGTCGCACTGGTGCTGTTCGCGGTGCCTCCGATCCTCACCAACGTCTACGTCGGCGTCCGGGAGGTCGACCAGGACGCTCGTGCCGCCGCGGTGGGCATGGGCATGTCCGGAAGCCAGGTGCTGCAGCGCGTCGAGCTGCCGCTGGCGACACCGCTGGTGGTCGTGGGCGTCCGGTTGGCGACCCTTCAGGTGATCGCCACGGCCACGATCGCCGCGCTGGTGGCCGGGCCGGGGCTGGGCCGCATCATCACCGCAGGCTTCGGTCGGCAGGACCAGGCCCAGATCGTCGCCGGCGCGCTCCTGGTCGCCGTGCTCGCCCTGGCCACCGAGTTGGCCTTCACCCGCGTGCAGCGACGCGGTCGCCGGATCGGATGATGTCGTGTTGCATGGTCGCATGCGCCTGCGTCTGACTCGCACCGTCGTCCCCTTCGCCTGTGCAGCGCTCGCCCTGGCTGCCTGCGGCGGATCCTCGGACCCCGACCAGGAGGCCGAGGACACCGGTGCTGCCGAGGACTCGTCCACGACCGAGGTAGTCGTCGGGGGACCGACCTTCACCGAAGCCGTCATCATGGTCGAGCTCTACCGCGCCGTCCTGGAGGATGCCGGCTACTCGGTGGACGTGCAGACCGCCGACAACCGCGAGGTCTACGCGCCGGCCCTGCAGCGTGGGGAGATCGACGTGGTGCCGGACTACCTCGGCGGCATCACGGAGTTCATCAACCGCGACATCAACGGGCCGGACGCCGATTCGGTCGCCACCGCGAACGTCGAGGGCACCCTCGACGTGTTGACCGACCTCGGGGAGGAGTTCGGGATCGTCGCCCTCGAACCGTCCGGGGCGACCAACCAGGACGCGTTCTTCGTGACCGAGCAGTTCGCCTCGGACAACGGTGTCAGCACGCTGAGCGGGCTGGCCGCGCTCGGCGAGCCGGTCGTGCTGGCGGCCACCGAGGAGTGCCCAGAGCGGTTCACCTGCCAGCTCGGTCTGGAGGAGGTGTACGGGCTGAGCATCGAGGAGGTGCTCCCGCTGGGGTTCGGCTCGCCGCAGGCCAAGCAGGCCGTCGTCGACGGGGAGGCGGCGCTCGGTCTGACCGGGACGACCGACGGGACGTTGCCCGACCTCGGCCTGGTCCTGCTGGAGGACGACCTCAACTGGCAGCCCGCCCAGAACCTCACCCCCGTGCTCAACCCTGACCTCGAGGGGGAGTCCGCGCTCGTCGAGGCGCTGAACCGGCTCTCCGACGAGCTCACCACCGAGGATCTCACCCAGATGAACCTGCGTGTCGACCAGGACCGTCAGAAGCCCGAGGACGTGGCCCGCGACTACCTCCAGGAGAGAGGCCTGATCGGCTGACCGGGTTCCGGACGGTGTGGGGCTGACCGTGTGTCGGAGCCTGCGATTACCGTCAGCGTCGTGACTTCTGTGGACAGGGTGTTCGCCCCGCCCTCCGAGCCGTGGCTGCGCGTGTCGCTGAAACTGATCAGTGCGCGGCGGCTGGTCCTGGTCGTCACGCTGGTTCCGGCGACGCTGCTGCTGGTCGGGGCGCTCACCTTGCCGTCCTTGGGGCAGGACGACCCGCCGATACCGCTCTGGGTGCCCGGTCTCGTCGCTGGCCTCGCCTTGGTCGTCGGGGTCTGGGCCTGGTGGCTGGTCGGCCGCCGGGTGCGCTCCTACGGCTACTGCGAACGCGCTGACGACCTACTGGTGACCAGCGGCATCCTGTTCCGAAGGCTCGTCATCGTGCCCTACGGGCGCATGCAGCTCGTCGACGTGACCGCGGGACCGATCGACCGGGCCTTCGGCATCACCACCGTCCAGCTGCATACCGCCGCCGCCACCTCGGACGCAGCGATCCCGGGCCTGCCCCCGGACGAGGCGGCCGCCCTGCGCGACCGGCTGGCGGCGATCGGTGAGCAGCGGTCTGCCGGCCTGTGACCGAGACGGCTGACGCGCCCGGCGGCTCCACCGAGCCGCGGCGGACCCACCCCACGACGGTGCTCGTGCACGTCTTCCGATCGATCCCGGTGCTCCTCGGTGTCGGTGTGGTGGCGGTCGCCCAGTCCGGGGGGGCGTTGCTGGCCGACTTCCCGATCGTCCCGGTCCTCATCGTCGGTGTCCTGCTCGTCGTGGCGGTCGCCGGACTGGTGGGCATCGGAAGCTACTTGTCATGGAGCCGCCGCTTCTACTACTTCGACGACGCCGGCGACCTGCGCGTGGACTCCGGGGTGATCACGCGGCAGCAGCGGCGGCTCGCGCTGTCCCGGCTCCAGTCGGTCGACGTCAACCAGCCGCTGCTCGCACGGGTGGTCGGCATGGCCGAGATCCGGGTGGAGGTCGCTGGTGCCGGGGACTCCCGCGTGCTGCTGCAGTACCTCACTCTGCAGGAGGCTCAGCGGCTGCGTGACGAGGTGCTTGCCCGGGCGGCTGGGCTGCGACCCGACGTCGGGACGGCTCCGCAGAACGTGCTCGTCAGCGTGCCCACCTCAGACCTGGTCGTCTCCCTGCTGCTGTCCTCCACCACGCTCGTGGGAGTCCTCGCCACGGCCGGCATCGTGGCCGTCGTGGTGCTCACCGAGGGGGCCGTGGGCCTGGCGGCGCTGCTGGTCACCGGTGGCGTCCCGATCTTCGCGGCGTTCGGGCAGTTCGTCCGGTTCTTCGGCTTCACCGTGGCAGAGTCCCCGGACGGGCTGCGACTGCACAGCGGGCTCACCTCCACCCAGGCCCAGACGGTCCCTCCGGGGCGGGTGCACGCGATCGAGTACGAGCAGCCCCTGCTCTGGCGCCCCAAGGGCTGGGTCCGGGTGCAGCTGACCATCGCCGGAGCCGCCACCGAGGAGAACCAGCAGTCCGGGGGCACTACGGGTGTCCTGCTACCGGTGGCCCCGCGCGAGGTCGCCGAGGCAGTGGTGGACCGGGTGGTGCCCGGCCTGGCCGTGCCCGACCTGGAGTGGACGTTCGCGCCCGACCGCGCCCGGTTCCGGGCGCCGATCCAGTGGCGTCACCTGGCTACCGCGGCAGACGACCGGGTATTCGCCTGCCGCCGAGGTCGCCTGGTCCGACGACTGACGCTGGTGCTGCATGCCCGCACGCAGAGTGTCCACCTCACGCAGGGGCCGTGGCAGCGCAGGCTCGACCTGGCGACGGTGCAGGTGGACATCGCGCCGGGCCCGGTCAGCGTCCTCGGACTGCACCAGGACGCCGCCGCGGCCCGGTCGCAGGCCGATGCGCAGGCCCAGCGGGCCAAGGCCGCCCGCGCCACGGCCGGCCCCGACCGCTGGATGTCCGGCCCGGCGCCGGGGGAGGCGCCCGACGGGGTATCCTGATCGCAGTCAGCACGCAACGACCGGTACCGCCATGGACTGGAGCGCGAAGGGCTGGATCGCATGGGTACGTCGTCTTCTCCGTCAGTCATGCCTGCACGCTGGCGCGTCGGCGTCATCGGCGCCGGTCGCGTCGGCAGCGTCCTCGCAGCGGCCCTGACGGGCGCCGGCCATGATGTCGTGGCGGCCCACGGCCTGTCCGACGCGACTCGGGCCCGTGCGGCTGCGCTGCTGCCGGGCGTCCCCCTCGTGTCGGTGGCAGCGGTGGTCGAGCAGGCCGACCTCGTGCTGCTCGCCCTCCCCGACGACACGCTCGCGGGCTTCGTGCAGGGTCTGGCCCGCAGCACCGGGTTCCGGGCCGGGCAGGTCGTCGCCCACACCAGTGGTCGGCACGGCGCGTCCGTGCTGGCGCCCGCGGCCGCGCAGGGTGCGCTCACCATGTCGGTCCATCCAGCGATGACCTTCACCGGGACCGCCCGTGACCTGGACCGGCTGCCCGGGACCCGGTTCGGCATCACTGCCGCTGAGGAGCTCATGGAGGTGGCCGAGGCGCTCGTCGCCGCGCTTGGCGGGGTGCCGGTCCGGATCGAGGAGTCCGACCGCCCCCTCTACCACGCGGCGCTGGCGCACGGCGCGAACCACCTGGTCACCCTGGTGACCGACGCACTGGACCTGCTGAGCAGCGCCGGCGTCCCCGACCCCGCACAGACCCTTCGGCCCCTGCTGGAGGCCGCGCTGGACAACGCCCTCGAGCACGGTGGTGCGGCGCTGACCGGGCCGGTAGCCCGCGGGGACGCCGGTACGGTGGCCGCTCACCTGCGCACCATCGGCGAGGTCGCCCCGGACAGTGTCGAGCTCTACGCCGCGCTGGCCCGGCAGACTGCGGCCCGCGCGGTGGCCGACGGTCGGCTGCGTCCGGTCGATGCCGCCGGTCTGCTCGATGCGCTCGGCGGGACAGGGACCCCGTACGAGGCGACGGCCTGAGCGGTGCAGCTGGCCCAGACGCGCGACGAGCTGACCGACGCCCGGTTCGGCCTCGACGACGCCCTGGACGGTGACGTGGCGACCGTGCTCACCATGGGTGCGCTGCACGCCGGTCACCTCGCCCTGGTCCACGAGGCCCGCCGGCGGGTGGGCCCCGGCGGTTCGGTCATCGTGACGATCTTCGTCAACCCACTGCAGTTCGGTGCGGGCGAGGACCTGACCCGCTACCCCCGCACGCTGCGCAGCGACCTGCAGGCCGCGCAGGACGCCGGTGTCGACCTGGTCTTCGCCCCGTCGGTGCAGGAGATGTACCCCACCGAGCTGCGGGTGACGGTGGACCCCGGTGAGCTGGGGGCGGTGCTCGAAGGTGCTGCCCGTCCCGGGCACTTCCGCGGGGTGCTGACCGTGGTGGCCAAGCTGCTCAACCTGACCGTTCCAGCGCTGACAGTGTTCGGCGAGAAGGACTACCAGCAACTGGTCCTCGTGCGGCGGATGTGCGCGGACCTCGAGCTCGGCGTGGACGTGGTCGGCCTCCCGACGGTCCGCGAGCCCGACGGTCTCGCTCTGTCCAGCCGCAACGTCTACCTCGGCGACCAGGAACGGGCCCAGGCGCTGGCCCTGTCCCGGGCGCTGCGAGCCGGTCAGGACGCCGCCCACGGCGGCGGGCAGGCCGCGCTGCGTGCGGCCGGGGAGGTGCTGGCAGCAGAACCCGGGGTCGAGGTCGACTACCTGGTGCTGACCGATTCGCAGCTGCAACCTCCACCCGAGATCGGCCATGCACGGCTGCTTGTCGCGGCGCGCGTGGGTCGCACACGCCTGCTGGACAACGTGCCCGTGCACCTCGGGGAGACCCGGCCATGAGGTCCCCGACCCCGACGGGTGTGGCGATCCCGGCTGCGCTGGCTGCGCCGGCACCGGGCTGGACGATCGACGCCGACGTCATCGTCGTGGGTAGCGGCATCGCCGGTCTCACCGCCGCGCTGGCCGCCCGTCACCTCGGACGGGTGCTGCTGGTCACCAAGACGCACCTGGACGCGGGGGCCACCGCCTGGGCCCAGGGCGGGATCGCCGCGGCCCTGCACCCGGACGACTCCCCCGCTGAGCACCTGCATGACACCCTGACCGCCGGAGTCGGGCTCTGCGACCACGAGGCGGTGCGGGTGCTCGTCACCGAAGGACCGCGGCGCGTCCGGGAGCTGGTGGCCCTGGGGACGGAGTTCGAGCGCACCGAGAGCGGTGCGTTCGCGCTGACCCGCGAGGGCGGGCACCATCGGGACCGGATCGCCCACGCCGGCGGCGACGCCACCGGGCGAGAGATCTCCCGCGCCCTCATCGCCCAGCTCAGCGAAGTGCAGTCCGACCCACGGATCGAGGTCATCGAGCACGCCCTGGTCGTCGACCTGCTCACCGACGCCGCGGGACAGGTGTGCGGGGTGAGCGTGCACGTCATCGGCGAGGGCACCCTCGACGGCGTGGGGGCGGCCCTCGGACGGGTGGTGGTGCTGGCCACCGGCGGACTCGGTCAGGTGTACCGCGCCACCACCAACCCCCCCGTGGCCACCGGGGACGGAGTGGCTGCCGCGCTGCGCGCCGGCGCAGAGGTGGCCGACCTGGAGTTCGTCCAGTTCCACCCGACCGTGCTGTGGCTCGGTGGCGGCGCCAGCGGGCAGCAGCCGCTGATCTCCGAGGCCGTGCGCGGCGAGGGGGCGGTGCTGCTCGACCAGAAGGGGCGCCGGTTCATGGCAGGCCGTCACCCGCTCGCCGAGCTGGCTCCGCGCGACAAGGTCGCCAGCGCTGCGGTGCAGGTCATGCGTGACAGCGGCACCGACCACATCTACCTCGACGCCCGCCACCTGGGGGCCGACTTCCTCGAGCAGCGCTTCCCGTCGATCCTGGCCTCCTGCCGGGCCCACGGCATCGACCCGGTCACCGATCTGGTGCCGGTCGCGCCGGCGCAGCACTACGCCTCCGGTGGGGTCCGTGTCGACGTCTGGGGGAGGTCGTCGTTGCCGGGTCTGCTGGCCTGCGGCGAGGTGTCGGCAACCGGCGTGCACGGTGCGAACCGGCTCGCGTCCAACTCGCTGCTGGAGGGACTGGTCTGGGGGTACCGGATCGTCGACTACCTCACCGTGGAGGGGCTTCCCGCGCCGGGGGAGCCGGTCACCCGCGCAGCGTCGCCGGTGGTTCCGCCGACCGCCCGCGAGGGCATCCAGCGGGCCATGACTGCCGGCGCCGGAGTCACCCGTGACGCCGACGGGTTGGCCGCCACCCGAGCAGCCCTGGAAGCCGCCGGCTCGTCCGAGCCGACGGCCGACCCGTCCACCGAGGCGTGGGAGACCTCCAACCTCGAGCAGGTGGGCATGGCACTCACCGCCGCAGCCACGCTTCGCGAGGAGACCCGGGGCGGGCACTGGCGAACCGACTACCCCTCGCGCGACGACGATCACTGGCGGGGCAGGCTGATCGGGGTTCGCGACCCCGACGGCGAGCTCTGGCTGACCTACCGTCCGCTGGAGGAGCGGTGAGCGCGTCGAGCTCGCTCAGTGCGGACCTCGCGCACCGGGTACTCGCGGCCGGTCTGGACCCGCAGGCGCTGGTCGCCATCGTCGACGCGGCCCTCGCCGAGGACCTCGCCGGAGGCGAGGACGTGACCACTGTCGCTACCGTCCCCGAGCAGACCCGGGCGAGCGCCGTCTTCGCGTCCCGGGCCGCCGGTGTGGTCGCCGGCCTCGACATCGCCGAAGCGGTCCTGGAGCGTGCGGCCCGGCACCCGGTCAGGTGTGAGCAGCACGCCGCCGACGGTGACCGCGTGGTCGCGGGGCAACGGTTGCTGACAGTGTCCGGCCGCGCACGCGACCTGCTGCTGGCCGAACGTACCGCCCTGAACCTGCTGGGGCACCTTTGCGGCATCGCGACCCTCACCCGTGCGTGGGTGGATGCCGTCACGGGGACCTCCGCAGCCATCCGTGACACCCGCAAGACGACGCCGTTGCTGCGCGCCCTGGAGAAGTACGCCGTGCGCTGCGGCGGGGGGACCAACCATCGCATGTCGCTGTCGGACGCTGCGCTGGTCAAGGACAACCACGTGCTGGCTGCCGGGGGCGTCGTCCCGGCCTTCCAACGCGTTCGGTCCGCTTGCCCCGACCTGCCCGTCGAGGTCGAGGTGGACTCGGTCGACGACGCGGTCGCGGCCGTGGAGGCCGGTGCCGACCTGGTGCTCCTGGACAACTTCGGTCTCGAGCAGCTGAGGCAGGCCGTCGCCCGGGTCGCCGGCCGTGCGCGGCTCGAGGCGAGCGGGGGGCTCACCCTGAAGGACGCGGCCGCGGTGGCCGCGACCGGGGTGGACTACCTCGCTGTGGGCGCCCTGACCCACTCGGCGCCGGTGCTGGACATCGGCCTGGACTTCGGTGAGCCTGACCATGGAGGTGCGGCGTGGGCGTGATCCTGGCTGTCGACGTCGGGAACACCCAGACCGTGCTGGGACTGCTGGGGGACCCCGCTGCGCAGAACGGGACCGACGTCGAGGTCGTCGAGCACTGGCGGGTCTCGACCGACGCCGACCGCACCGCTGACGAGTGGGCCGTCCTGCTGCAGGCCCTGCTCACCCGGGTGCCGGGGCCGCGCTCGGAGGACATCGACGGGGTAGCGATGTGCTCGACGGTGCCCGCCGTCCTGCTGCAGATGGGCGAGATGGCCGACTTGGTCTTCCCCGGACTTCCCACCGTCGTCGTCGAACCCGGGGTCCGCACCGGGATCGCGGTGCTCGTGGACAACCCACGTGAGGTCGGCACCGACCGGATAGTCAACTCCCTGGCGGCCGTGCACCTCTACGGCGGGCCCGCCATCGTCGTCGACTTCGGCACTGCCACGACATTCGACGCGGTCTCCGAGGAGGGGGCCTACATTGGCGGCGCCATCGCCCCCGGCATCGGGATCTCCTTGGACGCCCTGGGCGTGCGCGGCGCTCAGCTGCGCAAGGTCGAGCTGGCCCGGCCGCGCTCGGTCATCGGCAAGAACACCGTCGAAGCCCTCCAGTCCGGCGCGGTGTACGGGTTCGCGGCGCAGGTGGACGGCATGGTGGCGCGGATGTCGACGGCGCTGCACCCGGTGCCGGAGGACGTGGCCGTCATCGCCACGGGAGGCCTGGCGCCCCTCATGCTGGGTGAGGCCGAGTCGTTGGCGCACCACGAGCCGTGGCTGACCCTCATCGGACTGCGGTTGGTGTGGGACCGCAACCAGTAGGTGACGCTATACCCGGGGGGGTATACTCTCGGCCATGCGTGAGAAACTGGGCCGACTGGTTGCCGTCTCGATCCTGGCCGGGGCGTCCGTCATCGGCATGTCCGGCTGCGCCTCGGAGTCCGACCCCGCGGTCAGCACCATCGGAGCCGCCGACCTCCTCGACGTGGCCGCCGGGCCCGACGTGGTCGTCCTCGACGTCCGCACTCCCGAGGAGTACGCCGAGGGCCACGTCCCCGGCTCGATCAACATTGATGTGAGCGGCCCCACCTTCACCGAGGACATCGAGGCCCTGCCTAAGGACGCGACGTACGTCGTCTACTGCCGAAGCGGCAACCGCAGCGCCCAGGCGGCGTCACAGATGGCTGACGCCGGCTTCACCGATGTCTACGACGTGGATGCAGGGCTCGAGACACTGGCCGAGGCCGGCGTTCCCGTCACGCCCTGACGCTGGGCGCCAGTGCTTGATCAACGCGCCCCAGGTGCCGCTATCACGACACCTGGGGCGCGCTGATCATCGTTGCAGCGACACCTCGGGCGCCCTGATCTTGCGTGAGCAACACCTGGGGCGCGCTGATCTTGCGTGAGCGACACCTGGGGCGCGCTGAATCCCGTCACGCCCTGACGCTGGGCGCCGGTGCTTGATCAACGCGCCTGAGGTGCCGCTATCACGACACCTGGGGCGCGCTGATCATCGTTGCAGCGACACCTCGGGCGCCCTGATCTTGCGTGAGCAACACCTGGGGCGCGCTGATCTTGCGTGAGCGACACCTGGGGCGCGCTGAATCCCGTCACGCCCTGACGCTGGGCGCCGGTGCTTGATCAACGCGCCTGAGGTGCCGCTATCACGACACCTGGGGCGCGCTGATCATCGTTGCAGCAACACCTGGGGCGCGCTGATCATCGTCGCAACGACACCTGGGGCGCGCTGATCATCGTTGCAGCGACACCTGGGGCGCCTTGATCTTGGGCGCGGCGGGTGACGTAGCCCGATCGGACGATCGATAACCTTCGGCAAGTGCCCCTGGAGGTGACCGTTCGACGGGCCCGCACCGGCGACGTCGAGCAGATCCGTCGGATCGTCGACCTGTACGCCACCGACCGCATTCTGCTGGCCAAAGACATCGTCACGCTTTACGAAGACGTGACGGATTTCGCGGTGGCGGTCGATTCCGAGGGCACCGTCGTGGGGTGCGGTGCCGTCCATGTCATGTGGGAGGACATCGCCGAGGTGCGCACTCTCGCCGTCGTCCCCCAATTCCGCGGTCGAGGAATCGGACGTGCCCTGCTGTCGCAATTGCTGGAGACAGCCGCCGCGCTTGGTGTCGCGCGTGTGTTCTGCCTGACGTTCGAAGTGGCTTTCTTTGCCCGCCAGGGATTCCAGCTGGCGGGTGACCTGCGGGTGGACGAGGGGGTCTTCGCTGAGATGGTGCGCTCGAGTGACGAGGGAATTGCCGAGTTCCTCGACCTCGAACGTGTTCGCCCGAACACGCTGGGGAACACCCGCATGGTGTTTCGGATCCGCTCCTGAGTGGTTTAGGGTGACGGTTCAGGGTGCAGAGCAGTTCGACACAGCAGAAGGTGGGGAGTTCTTCGTGGCGCAACGGGTGGAAGTCGTTCTCGTGGACGACATCGATGGGGGACCGGCGAGCGAGACAGTCCAGCTCGGTCTGGACGGCGTGAGCTACGAGATCGACCTCAACGACGCGAATGCGCAGGCGTTGCGGGAGGCCATGGCCTCCTTCATCGGACACGCCCGGCGGACCGGTGGTCGACGCAGCGGGCCGACCGGTCGACGGGCAGCACGGACGTCCGAGACCGCACAGATCCGGGCCTGGGCCCGGGAGCGAGGACTCCCGGTCAACGAGCGCGGTCGGATCCCGGCTGAGATCGTCGCCCAGTACGAGGCGGCGCACGCCTGAGGGCAGGCGTTCGCCGGTGGCAGAACAGCGGGGTGCCGCGGAACACCGATGACCTGCCGCGCCGTTGGCGATCCAGGCGCAGCACGTCCGTGCCCTCATGCGAGGGCGCGTCACGAACCGCTGTCGAGGAGTGCAGTCTCTGGCATCGGGGCTAGCATTCCCGGACAGGCGCTCGTGACGGGCGGGTGTCTGCGCACCGCGGCAACGAGGAGCGCTGATGTTCGAGAGGTTCACCGACCGAGCACGTCGGGTTGTCGTCCTGGCCCAGGAAGAAGCCCGGATGCTCAACCACAACTACATCGGCACCGAGCACATCCTGCTCGGGCTGATCCACGAGGGCGAGGGCGTGGCCGCCAAGGCGCTGGAGAGCCTGGGCATCTCGCTGGAGGCTGTCCGCTCCCAGGTCGAGGAGATCATCGGCCAGGGGCAGCAGGCGCCCAGTGGACACATCCCCTTCACGCCGCGCGCCAAGAAGGTGCTCGAGCTGTCGCTGCGGGAGGCGCTTCAACTCGGCCACAACTACATCGGCACCGAGCACATCCTGCTTGGTCTCATCCGTGAGGGCGAGGGTGTGGCCGCCCAGGTGCTGGTCAAGCTGGGTGCCGACCTCAACAAGGTGCGCCAGCAGGTCATCCAGCTGCTCTCGGGCTACCAGGGCGGCAAGGAGACGGTCTCGGCCGGCGGTCCGCAGGCCGAGGCGCCGTCCACCTCCCTCGTGCTCGACCAGTTCGGGCGCAATCTCACGCAAGCCGCTCGCGAGGCCAAGCTCGACCCGGTCATCGGCCGGGAGAAGGAGATCGAGCGGGTCATGCAGGTGCTGTCGCGGCGCACCAAGAACAACCCCGTCCTCATCGGGGAGCCCGGTGTCGGCAAGACCGCCGTCGTGGAGGGCCTGGCGCAGGCCATCATCAAGGGTGAGGTTCCCGAGACGCTCAAGGACAAGCAGCTCTACACCCTCGACCTCGGCGCGCTGGTGGCCGGCAGCCGGTACCGCGGTGACTTCGAGGAGCGGCTGAAGAAGGTCCTCAAGGAGATCCGCACTCGCGGCGACATCATCCTGTTCATCGACGAGATCCACACGCTGGTCGGCGCCGGCGCCGCCGAGGGCGCGATCGACGCGGCCAGCATCCTCAAGCCGATGCTGGCCCGCGGCGAGCTGCAGACCATCGGGGCGACCACCCTGGACGAGTACCGCAAGCATGTGGAGAAGGACGCCGCGCTCGAGCGGCGGTTCCAGCCCATCCAGGTCCAGGAGCCGACGCTGGCTCACACCATCGAGATCCTCAAGGGCCTGCGGGACCGCTACGAGTCCCACCACCGGGTGACCATCACCGACCCCGCCCTCGTCGCGGCCGCCCAGATGTCGGATCGCTACATCTCCGACCGCTTCCTGCCCGACAAGGCCATCGACCTCATCGATGAAGCCGGCTCCCGGCTTCGCATCCGACGCATGACGGCACCGCCGGACCTGCGGGAGTTCGACGAGAAGATCGCGGCGGTGCGCCGGGAGAAGGAGTCCGCGATCGACGCGCAGGACTTCGAGCTGGCCGCCAGGCTGCGCGACAAGGAGAAGACGCTGCTCGGGCAGAAGTCCGAGCGGGAGAAGCAGTGGAAGGCCGGTGATCTGGACGTCGTCGCCGAGGTGGACGAGGAGCTCATCGCCGAGGTGCTCGCCACCGCGACGGGCATCCCGGTGTTCAAGCTCACCGAGGAGGAAACCTCCAGGCTGCTGCGCATGGAGGACGAGCTCCACAAGCGGGTCATCGGCCAGCAGGACGCGATCAGGGGCCTGTCCAAGTCCATCCGGCGCACCCGGGCCGGGCTCAAGGACCCCAAGCGTCCCGGAGGCTCATTCATCTTCGCCGGACCGTCCGGGGTGGGGAAGACCGAGCTGTCCAAGGCTCTCGCTGAATTCCTGTTCGGCGACGAGAACTCCCTCATCGCCCTGGACATGAGCGAGTACTCCGAGAAGCACACCGTGTCCCGGCTGTTCGGCTCCCCGCCGGGGTACGTCGGCTACGAGGAGGGCGGGCAGCTCACCGAGAAGGTGCGCCGCAAGCCGTTCTCCGTCGTGCTGTTCGACGAGGTGGAGAAGGCCCATCCGGACATCTTCAACTCGCTGCTGCAGGTGCTGGAGGAGGGCAAGCTCACCGACGCCCAGGGTCGGGCGGTGGACTTCAAGAACACCGTGATCATCATGACGACGAACCTGGGGACCCGCGACATCGCCAAGAGCGTGAGCCTCGGCTTTGCGCAGGCCAGCGACGTCCAGGGCAGCTACGACCGGATGAAGGCGAAGGTCTCCGACGAGCTCAAGCAGCACTTCCGTCCGGAGTTCCTCAACCGGGTGGACGACGTCGTCGTGTTCCACCAGCTCACGCCGGAGGAGATCGTCCAGATCGTGGACCTGATGATCGAGAAGGTGGACGAGCGGCTTCGCGACAAGGACATGGGCATCGAGCTGACTCCGGCCGCCCGGGAGCTGCTGGGGAAGCGTGGCTTCGACCCCGTACTCGGGGCGCGCCCTCTGCGCCGCACCATCCAGCGGGAGATCGAGGACGCGCTTTCCGAGCGGATCCTGTTCGGCGAGCTCAAGCCCGGTCACATCGTGCTGGTGGACGTCGAGGGCGAGGGCGCCACGGCGGAGTTCACCTTCTCCGGCGCGGGGAAGTCCGACCTGCCCGACACGCCACCGGTCGAGCCGGCTGGGCAGCAGGAGAGCTGAGCAGGAGCACACGCGAGACGTGACCGCTGCTGCTGAGCATCCCGCGGATGCGCTGCGCCGCGCCGACACCCTGGTGCGCGAGCGCAAGCCTGCCCAGGCGCTGGAGGCCCTGGCACCGCTGCTGTCCGACGAGCCGGACTCTCGATCGGTGCTGGAGCTGGCCGGGCGCGCCTACTTCAACAGCGCACAGCTCACGCGGGCCGAGCGCTCTTTCGCCAGGCTGGTCGAGCTGGACCCCACCGACGCCTACGCACGGTTCGCCCTGGGCAGGGTGTGCGAGCGGCAGTCCCGCATCGACGAGGCGGTGGGGCACTACCGCGTCGCTGTCGCGCTTCACCCGCGCAGCGAGTACCGCGAGGGGTTGAGCCGGCTCGAACGCCGCCTCGCCGGCGAGGAGCCAACCGGAGCGAGCCAGCGCGAGGGTTAGCCCGGAAGCCGCACGACTCGCCCGGGACCCGCGTGGACCAGCCCGTCGCTCTCCAGCGATTCCAGTGCGCGCGCTGCTTGAGCCGGGTCCGACCAGCAGCCTAGGAGCCGGTCGCGAGGCACTCCTGCGGGGTCGCGCCGCAGCATCTCGAGCATCAGGCCACGGACCTGGCGATCGGTGCCGGCGAACGGCTGGCGACGCCGCGGGTGAGCCACCGGCGGGCGTCCCGCGGCCAGCCAGCGGCAGTCCGGTGCGACCGGGCAGTGCGGGCAGGAGGGTGCGCTGGCCGTGCACACCAGGGCCCCGAGCTCCATGGCGGCCACCGACCACCGGACGGCCACCGAGGCCGACTCGGGCAGCAGGGCCTCGGCGACCGCGCGTTCGCCTCGGGTGAGATGCGGGCGGGGCAGCGCGTGCCCGCCCACCACCCGGCCGAGCACGCGTCGCACGTTGGTGTCCAGGACGGCGACCCGCTGTCCGTGGGCGAACGCGGACACCGCTGCCGCGGTGTACTCCCCGACACCGGGAAGCGCTCGCAGCTCGGTCTCGGTGCCCGGGACTCTCCCGGCGTGCCGCGAGGTGATGACCACGGCCGCTTCGTGCAGACGCAGGGCGCGGCGGGGGTAGCCCAGCCGGCCCCAGGCACGGATGGCCTCGGCAGGCGGGTCGTCGGCCTGGCGAGCCGGCGTCGGCCAGCGCTGCATCCAGGACGAGTACACCGGCAGAACCCGCTCCACCGGTGTCTGCTGCAGCATGACCTCGCTCACCAGGACCGCCCATGGGCTGGTTCCCGGCGCTCGCCAGGGCAGGTCCCGGGCATGGGCGCCGTACCAGGGGAGCAGCGCGGCGTGCAGCCGGGCAGGGTCGAGGCCGACCTCGCTCGCCAGGGGTCTGCTCAGACGTACCGCTCCAGGATGCTCGCCTCGGCCAGCCGCGACAAAGCCTCTCGGATGGTGCGTGCGCGGGCGTCCCCGACACCGTCGATGGCCAGCAGGTCCTCGACCGTCGCGCCGAGCAGGCGCTGCAGGCCGTCGAAGTGGGCCACCAGCCGAGCGACGACGCTGCCAGGAAGACGGGGCACCTTGGCCAGCAGCCGGTACCCCCGCGGGTTGAGCGGCTGGTCGAGCTCGGCCTCGCCGACCGTGTAGCCCAGCGCGGACGCCACGCATGCCACGTCGAGCAGGTCCCCGGCGCTCAGCGCGGCCAGGGCTTCCAGGGTGGCCTGCAGGGGCGGCTCGGACTCATGGGCGTAGTCCCGCACGAGCAGCACCCGATCGGTGTCCAGGCCTGCCACCAGCTCGGTCAGCTGCAGCCCGAGCAGCCGGCCGTCCGAGCCGAGCTCGACGACGTAGCCCTCGATCTCCTGGGCGATACGTCGCACCATCTCCTGCCGCTGCGCCACCGTGACGACGTCGCGCAGGGTTGCCAGCCCCTCGATCTCCAGGGCGGACAGCGTCCCGGTCACCTCGTCCAGCCGCAGCTTGTACCGCTCGAGAGTGGCCAGCGCCTGGTTCGCCCGGGACAGGATCTGCGTTGAGTCCTCCAGGACGTGGCGGTGGTCCTCCAGGTAGAGGGCGACGAGGTTCATCGACTGGCTGACGGAGATCACCGGGTGACCGGTTTGACGGGCGGTGCGTTCAGCGGTGCGGTGCCGGGTGCCGTACTCGGTGGTGGGGATGGACGGGTCGGGCACCAGCTGGGTGGCGGCACGAACGATCCGGTGGGCCTTGGTGTCGATGATGATCGCACCGTCCATCTTCGCCAGCTCTCGCAGCCGCGTCGCGGAGAAGTCCACGTCGAGGACGAAGCCGCCGGTGCACAGCGCCTCCACCTCGCGGTCGTAGCCCAGCACCACCAGCGCTCCGGTGCGACCGCGCAGGATCCTCTCCAGCCCTTCACGCAGGGCGGTGCCGGGGGCCACCATGGCCAGCGTGCGGCGAAGGGAGGTGTCGATGGGCGCCAGTGTACGAGCGCTCAGCCACCGACCAGCCGCAGCAGCCCAGGCACCGCCGCCCTCGCCAGCGCGTCAGCGAGCGACCTGACCTCCACCAGGCGGCACCCCGCCGGTACCGACAGGTCACGGCGCTCGTCGGCGGTCAGCGTCGGCAGCAGGACACGCGTCGCCCCGACCCGTGCCACCTCGGCGACTCGGTGACGCAGCCCGCCGACCATCCGGATCTCGCCGTCGAGGCCCACCTCCCCCAGCGCCGCGATCCCGCGGGGGAGCGGGGTGTCGGCGGCAGCCGAGGCGAGTGCCAGCGCCGTCGCCAGGTCGCCGGCGGGCTCCTGGAGGCTCAGCCCACCGACGGTGGCCGTGTAGACGTCCCTGCCGCTCACAGCGACCCCGCAGCGCCGCTCGAGGACGGCGAGAACTAGTGACACCCGCGCCGCCGGCAGCCCGGTGCTCACCCGTCGAGGCGGTAGGGACGGGCCGGTCAGGGTGGGGGCCACGAGCGCCTGGACCTCCACCGGGAGGGCACGTCGTCCCTCGAGGCTCGCTGTCCAGCAGCGGCCGGGAACCGGGTCGGGGTTCGCGCTGAGGAACAGCCGCGACGGGTCGGCCACGGACCTGATCCCGCCCTCGGTCAGGTCGAGGCAGCCGACCTCGTCGCTGGGTCCGAACCGGTTCTTCACCCCCCGCAGCAGCCGCAGCCTGGAGTGCCGGTCGCCCTCGAAGACGACCACGACGTCGACCAGGTGCTCGAGCACCCGCGGTCCGGCGACAGCGCCGTCCTTGGTGACGTGGCCGACGAGCACCACCGACGTACGGCTCTGCTTGGCCATGGCGACGAGTGAAGCCGCGATGGCCCGAACCTGGCTGGTGCTGCCGGCTGCGCCCTCGGCCTCGCGGGTGGTCACCGTCTGGATCGAGTCCAGCACCAGCAGCGACGGCCGCACCTGGTCGGCGTGGGCGAGCACCTCGTCGAGGCTGCGGACCGGGGCCAGGAAGAGGTGGTCCAGGACGGCGTCGGTGCGCTCGGCGCGCCGCCGGACCTGGGCCGCGGTCTCTTCTCCGGTCAGGTACAGCGAGCGCCCGTCGGCCCGGGCGGCCACCTCGAGGGCCAGGGTGGACTTGCCGACGCCGGGCTCACCGGCCAGCAGGACCACGCCGCCGGGAACCAGACCCCCGCCGAGCACCCGGTCGAGCTCGCCGACCCCGCTGGCGATTGCACGGCCATCATCACCGGCGATCTCGGTCAGCGGGCGCGCCGGTTCGTCCACGGTGGCCGGCCCTGGCCCCGACTGCTCGCTCACGCTTCCCCACCGCTGGCACTGTCCGCACCGACCGACCCACCGGGGGCTCGCCCAGCCGCAGTCGGCGCAGCGGAACGCAGCTCGCCTCATGCCCGCGACGCTAGACGGGCGCTACGACACAACGCCGAGGCGTCGGGCGCGCAGCACGGTCGGCACCGCGATCGTGGTGCCGATGGTCTGCCTCAGGGCACGCTCGGCCACCGCAGCGGGGAACTCGATGCGCAGCACCGCCACCAGATCGGCGCGGCTGGTGAACTGCCACACGACCGGGAGCCCCCACTGGGTGAAGGACCGGTCGGTGAAGAACGCCGGGCCCCGGTCGGCCACCTGGGTACCGCTGTCTGCGAACCACGATGCGTAGCCGTGGCGGGCCTGGGTGTCCAGGTCCACCACCACCTGCCACCCGCCGGGACGGAGCACCCGGTCAGCCTCGGCCAGTCCGGGCTCGCAGCCCGGCCCGAAGAAGTAGGCCCAGTGCGAGAAGACGAGGTCCACCGACCCGTCGTCCAGCGGGAGGCGTTGCGCCACTCCCGGCGTCACGTCGACGCGGTCGTCCAGCCGGGCCCGGCGCACCCGCTGGCGGGCCCGGTCGAGCAGGCCCGCATGCGGTTCCACGCCCACCACCCGGTCGGCCCGCTCGGCCAGGGCCGGCAGGTGGTAGCCGGTTCCGCAGCCCACGTCGACGGCTCGTGCGGGTCGCTGCTTGCCGAGCAGCCGGTCGAGAGCGGCCAGCACGATGCCGTCGGGGTCGCCGGCCCTGTTCAGTCGCTCGTAGACCTCCGGTTGTCGCCAGATGTTGGGGCTGGGCGTGGGTTCGGCGGACGACGCTCTCACCGCGTCAGGCCGACGCCGGGTGCACGACAGGTGGGTCCTCGCACAGCGCGAGCAGAACCCGGTACGCCGGCTCGCCGAGCAGCGCCACCAGCTCGGCCCGGCAGCTGCGCACCACCGGTTCGCTGCCGACGTGCGCCATCGGGTCGCCAGTGCAGAACCAGTCCAGGTCGTGGCCGCCTGGGCCCCACCCCCGCCGGTCGAACTCCGCGATGCTGATCTCGGTGTAGGAGGTGTCGTCGGGGCGAGTGACCTCCCGGTAGTCCGGCCGCAGCGGCAGCTGCCAGCACACGTCCGGCTTGGTGGTCAGGGGGTGCTCACCGGCGTCGGCGGCCAGCGAGTGCAGGGCGCAGCCCGGCGGCCCGTCGAAGCCGGGCCGGTTGAGGAACACGCAGGCGCCATCGACGACCCGGGTGTGTCGCTCACCCTGCTCACCCACCTCGACGACGCCGGCGCACCGTCCGACCCGGCGCAGCTGCCACTGGGCCGCGCTGAGCCGTCGAGACGCCGCCGTCACCCGCCGCTCGTCGTCCCGGTCGGCGAAGTGCGCACCATGGGTGCAGCACCCGTCGTCCGGACGCGAGGCGTCGATGCCTGCGCAGCCTCGCCCGAACACGCACGTCCACCGCGACCGCAGCCACGTGAGATCGGCCCGGACACGGGTGTCCGGCTCGGTGGGGTGAGCGAACTCCACCCAGGTCCGCGGCCCGTCCAGGGGTACCTCACCCACACTGCGGCACCCTAGGCCGCTACCGTCGTCGCTGTGCGCCTGGGAGTGCTCGACGTCGGCTCGAACACCGTCCACCTGCTGCTGGTGGACGCCCATCCCGGTGCCCGCCCGCTGCCCGCCCACAAGCACAAGACGCAGCTGCGGCTCAGCGAGCTCATGGACCCCGACGGGCGCATCGGCGAGGAGGGCGCGGACCGGTTGGTGGCGTTCTGCCAGGAGGCCGTCGCCCTGGCCGAGGACAAGGGTGCCGAGTCGATCCTGGCGTTCGCCACCTCCGCGCTGCGCGAGGCCGCCAACGGCGAGAAGGTGCTGGCCCGGGTGCGCGACGAGGCCGGTGTGGACCTGCAGGTGCTCAGCGGCGAGGAGGAGTCGCGGCTGACGTTCCTGGCGGTGCGGCGCTGGTACGGCTGGTCCGCGCGACGGCTGCTCGTGCTGGACATCGGCGGCGGGTCGCTGGAGATCTCCAGCGGCATCGACGAGGACCCCGACGCCGCGCTCAGCCTTCCCATCGGAGCCGGACGGCTGACCCGCGCCATGCTGCCTCACGACCCGCCGACCGCGGAGGACCTGCGAGCCCTCCGGCGGCACGTGCGGGCCCGCATCGCCGAGGTGGCCGGGCTGATCCTGCGGCACGGTACCCCTGACCTGGCGGTCGGTACCTCCAAGACCTTCCGGTCGCTGGCCCGGATCGCCGGCGCACCGCCCTCCTCGGAGGGCCCGTACGTGCAGCGGTCGTTGCGCCTGGCGGACGTGCAGCAGATGGTGCCGAGGCTGGCGGGGATGACCGCGACGGACCGATCGAGCCTGCCGGGCGTCTCGGCCGGACGTGCGGCGCAGATGCTGGCCGGTGCCGTCGTCGCGGACGCTGCGATGGACCTGCTCGAGCTCGAGCAGGTGCAGATCTGCCCGTGGGCGTTGCGGGAGGGGATCATCCTGCGCCAGCTGGACGTGCTGGCCGAGCCGGGCCTGCCGGCGTTCGCGCGCTTCTAGGCTGGGGTCATGGCCACCGAGCACGGGGTTCCGCTGCGCCTGGCCAAGGCCGGGGTCGCGCTGTCCACCGCCTCGGTGTACCCGGAGTCCACCGCCGCCGCGTTCGAGATCGCCGATGCGCTCGGCTACGACGGTATCGAGCTCATGGTGTGGACGGACCCAGTCAGCCAGGACCCCGACGCCGTCGCCTCGCTGTCGCAGGCCTACGGGATCCCCGTGCTGGCCGTGCACTCCCCGTGCCTGCTCATCACGCAGCGGGTGTGGTCACCCGACCCGTGGGAGCGGCTCACCCGCTCGGTCGCGGCAGCGCAGCAGCTCGGCGCCGGCGTCGTTGTCGTCCACCCCCCCTTCCGGTGGCAGCGCGAGTACGCCCGCGACTTCCCGGCGAAGGTCACCGCGCTGACCGAGCGCACCGGTGTCGTCGTTGCGGTGGAGAACATGTACCCGTGGCGGGCCGGTGGACGCGAGCTCGCCGCCTACCTGCCGGACTGGGACCCCACCGACGAGGACTACCGGCACTGCACGCTCGACCTGTCGCACACCGCGGTCTCCGGGTCGGACGCGCTGACCATGGCCGCGGACCTCGCGGACCGGCTCGCACACGTGCACCTGGCGGACGGCACCGGCTCCGCGCGCGACGAGCACCTGGTTCCCGGTCGGGGCACGCAGCCCTGCGACGTCCTGCTGGAGCGCCTGGCCCGCGACGCGTGGGAGGGCACCATCGTCCTGGAGGTCACCACCCGCCGGGCGAAGTCCCGCGAGGAGCGGGAGAACGACCTCGCCGAGGCACTGGCCTACACGCGGCTGCACCTGGCCGCCGCCCTGTCGGCCGACCCGTGGTGAGCGACGCCGCCGTCCGAGCGGACTCGGTCAGCGTCGTTCGCTCCGGGAGCCCTGTGCTGCACGAGGTGTCGTTCGTCCTCGCGCCGGGGACCCTCACCGGGCTGCTCGGACCGTCCGGGTCCGGGAAGACCACGCTCATGCGCGCCCTCGTGGGCGTGCAGCGCAACGTCTCCGGGACCGTGGACGTGCTCGGCCGACCCGCCGGGAGTCCAGCCCTGAGGTCTCAGGTCGGCTACGTCACCCAGGCCCCCAGCGTCTACCACGACCTGACGGTGGCGGAGAACCTCGCCTACTTCGCCGCTGTCCTGCGCATCCCCCGCGGGCAGCGCGCCGAGGAGGTCGCACGGGTGCTGGACGAGGTGGACCTGCTCGCGCAGCGCGACCGACTGGTCTCCCGGCTGTCGGGCGGGCAGCTGTCGCGGGTGTCGCTGGCCGCCGCACTGCTGGGCCGTCCGGCGCTGCTCGTGCTCGACGAACCCACCGTCGGCCTGGACCCGGTGCTGCGCCGGGACCTCTGGGCGCTGTTCGCCACCCTGGCCGAGCGAGGCGTGACGCTGCTGGTCTCCAGCCACGTCATGGAGGAGGCCACCCGATGCCAGCGGCTGCTGCTGCTGCGGGGCGGGCGCCTCATCGCCGACGACTCCCCGGCCGGGATCCTCCGGCGCACCGGGGCCGAGGACCACGAGACGGCCTTCCTGGTCCTGGTGGACGGCGATGGGTCGCCGTGATGGCCGCGACCGGACCCACCGCGGCGCGGGTGCTGCGCCAGCTGGGCCATGACCATCGCACCGTCGGCCTCATGCTCATGGTCCCCATCGGGATCCTGGTGCTGCTGTGGTGGATCTACGAGGGCGGCCCGACCTTCGACGTCGCCGGGCTACTCGTGCTGGGCCTGTTCCCGCTCATCGTGAACTTCGTCGTGACCGCTGTGACCACGCTGCGGGAACGCGAGTCGGGGACTCTCGAGCGGCTGAGCACGCTGCCGATGGGTCGGCTGGACTTCCTGCTCGGGTACGCGATGGCGTTCGGGGTGGTGGCGATCGCGCAGACCGGCCTCGCCGCCTCGGTCACGCTGGGCCTGCTCGACCTCGAGGTGGCGGGGTCGGCGGTGCTGGTCGGGCTGATCGCCCTGGCCAACGCCCTGCTGGGGATGTCGATGGGGCTGTTCGTGAGCGCCTTCGCGGCCAACGAGTTCCAGGCGGTCCAGTTCCTGCCCGCGTTGGTCTTCCCCCAGCTGCTGCTGTGCGGCCTGCTCGTGCCGCGCGAGGAGATGCCCGACCCGCTGCCGTTCGTCTCCGACCTGCTGCCGTTGTCCTACGCGGTGGATGCGCTGCGCGCTGTCGAGCAGGGGGCGATGCGGGTGGCGGACGTGAGGACCGAGCTCGCGGTGGTGACCGGCTTCGTGGTCGGCTTCCTCATGCTTGGGGCTGCGACGCTGCGCCGAAGGACGGAATGACCGCACGCTCGGCGGCAGCGATCGCGCTCAGGTGCTCGGCGCCGGGCTGGTCTCCGGCGCCGGCGACGAGCACCGTGGAGCCGTCGCCGAGCAGCGGGACGAGCAGCGCGTCCCGCAGCACCGCCACGGTGGTCCGGGACGAGGCGACCACCACCCGGGCCCCGTTCCGATCCTCGAGCCGTGACGCGGCGTCCGTCAGCAGCACTGCCAGCGGGTCGGCCGGGTCCCGCGGGGACGCGTCCGGGGTGGGGCCGAGCTCGTCGGGCTGGCTGAGCACCTCGCGCCCGTAGTCCATCGCCCCGTGCGGGGTCGCGGCTCCCACCGGCCCGCCCAGCGGGAGCGTGCTCAGCACGACCAGGCTCTCGGTGGGACTGGCCGGGTCGAGCTCGTCCGCGCTGCGCACCTGGAGCACCGCGGCGGGGTCGGGAGCCAGCACCACGACACCGCCCACGCTCCACACGGCCATCGGCCACACCAGCCCCAGCCAGTGGGCGGGCAGCACCAGGCTCACCCGGTCGCCGGGCCCGACGCCCAGCTCGTCGGTGAGCAGTCCGACGGTCTTGGCCACCCAGGTGGTGAAGGTGACCACCGACAGCTCGGTGCGCGCGTCGGCGGCCAGGTCGTAGTAGGTGACGAACGGTCGGGCGGGTGCCCGGCGGACCAGGTCGGCCAGCAGCGCGGTGGGGGAGCCGGGCATCGCGGGTGCGGTCATGGCCATCACCGTAGGCTGGTCGACGTGAGCGAAGCGATCCTGCTCGTGGGGGGTCTGGGCACCCGACTGCGTCCGCTGACCGAGCGCACACCCAAGCCCATGCTCCCGGTGGCCGGGGTACCTTTCGTCGCCCACCAGGTCGCACGGGCTGCTGCGGCCGGGGTGGATCGGGTGATCCTGGCAACCGCCTTCCGGGCAGACGTGTTCACCGACTACGTGCCTGCGCTTGGCAGGTACGGGGCTGAGGTCGAGCTGATGCTCGAGCCGACCCCGCTGGGCACCGCCGGGGCCATCCGCAACGCCGCGCAGCGGCTGACCTGCGGGTCGGACGACCCGGTGGTGGTGTTCAACGGCGACGTGCTCGACGGGCACGACCTGCCCGCCCAGCTTGCACGGCACCGCGAGTGGGACGCCGACGTCACGCTCTACCTGACCGAGGTTGACGACCCGCGGGCCTTCGGGAGCGTGATGCTCGAGGCCGACGGACGGGTCATCGAATTCCTGGAGAAGACTCCGGACCCGGTCACCAACCGGGTGAACGCCGGCTGCTACGTGTTCCGCCGGTCGGTCATCGACACCATCCCCACCGGTCGGCCGGTGTCGGTGGAGCGGGAGACCTTCCCGTCGTTGCTGGAGAACAAGCGCCTGCTGCTCGGGCACGTGGACCGGGCCTACTGGACGGACCTGGGGACACCCGACCTGTACGTCCAGGGCTCCGCCGACCTGGTGCACGGCGTCATCGTCCCCTCCGCCCGGCCCGGGCCGCCCGGCGAGGCGCTGGTGCTCGACGGAGCCGCCGTCCACCCGACCGCCCGCGTGTACGGCGGCAGCTCGATCCTGCCGGGAGCCGTGCTCGGCCCGGACTGCGTCGTGGAGGGATCGGTCGTGATGGAGGGTGTGCGGATCGGGGCCGGGTGCCGGGTCCGGGCTTCCGCGGTCGGCGCCGGCGCGACCCTGGAGGACGACATCGTCCTGGAGCACTCGGTGGTCGGTGAGGGCGCGCACATCGGGGCCGGCAACGAGCTGCGCCACGGGGCCCGGGTGTCGGTCGACCTGCACCTCCCCCCTGGTGCGTTGCGCTTCTGAGCCCCGCCGGCGCAGCCGTCGGTGACCGATGCCTCGATCACCTTGCGGCCACCGGCCGGGGTGGTGCTGTCGCTGATCCTGGGGGTGCATCGACGGGGTCGGGCCGACCCGACCTACCGTGTCGGTCCCGATGGCAGCCTCTGGCGCACGGCACGCACCCCCCACGGACCGGGAACGGTCCACCTGCGCTCCGACGACGAGCTGGTCTACGCGCGGGCCTGGGGCCCGGGAGCGTCGTGGCTGTGCGCGAAGGTCCCGGACTGGCTCGGCGAAGCCGACGACCTGCGCGGCTTCTCCCCGCAGCACCCGCTGCTCGCTGAGGTGGCGCGTCGGGTGCACGGTCCGTGGGTCGGACGCACCGGCCTGGTCATGGAGGCCCTCGTCCCGGCAGTCCTGGAGCAGAAAGTCACCGGCGGTGAGTCACGCCGCGCGTGGTGCCGGCTGGTGACCCGCCACGGCGAGCCCGCGCCTGGGCCTGCGCCGCAGGGCATGCGGGTGGTGCCGTCGGTTGCGGCCTGGGCGCGCATCCCGTCGTGGGACTGGCACCGGGCCGGGGTCGGACCACAGCGGTCCGCGACGATCGTCCGGGCGTGCCGTGTCGCGCACCGCCTGGAGGAGGTGACCCGGCTCGACGACGGCGAAGCCGACACCCGGCTGCGGTCCGTGCCTGGCATCGGTGCCTGGACGTCGGCGGAGGTTCGGCAACGAGCCTGCGGCGCGGTGGACGCGGTGTCGGTGGGGGACGCCCACCTGCCCCGCCTGGTGGTGTACGCGCTCACCGGCCGGGTCAGCGACTCCGACGAGGACATGCTGGCCGCACTGGAGCCCTACCGCGGGCATCGCTACCGCGCGCAGCGGCTCGTCGAGCTCAGCGGGGTGACGGCGCCCCGCTTCGGCCCCCGCTACGCCCCGCACGACTTCCGTGCCCTCTAGCGTGGGCGCATGGCGATCGTTCTCGTCGGTGCCGGGGTGATGGGGGAGAGCATCCTGGCCGGGGTGCTGGACTCGGGGGCAGCCGTGTCCGAGGTGCTGGTCGTCGAGCGACGTGCGGACCGGGCCGCCGAGATCGCCTCGCGGTTCGGCGTGACGGTGAGCGACCCGTCCACCGCCGCAGCGGCCGCGTCGATGCTGCTGCTCGCGGTCAAGCCGCAGGACGTCGACGCGACCCTGGACGAGATCGGCCCGCGGCTCTCGCCCGACGCCGTCGTGGTCTGCCTCGCGGCGGGGGTGAGCACCGCGAGAGTGCAGCGGCATCTGCCGGCCGGAGTGGCGGTGGTTCGCGCCATGCCGAACACCCCGGCGGTGGTGCGTGCCGGGGTGACGGCGATCTCGCCCGGCCGCAACGCGACCGCGGAGCACCTTGATCGCGCCGAGCGGCTGCTCGGCGGGGTGGGCGTGGTGGTGCGTGTCGCGGAGGATCAGATGGATGCGGTCACCGCCGTGTCGGGGTCCGGGCCCGCCTACCTGTTCCTGGTGGTCGAGGCGCTGGTCGAGGCGGGGGTCAGGGTCGGGCTGTCGCGGCCGCTGGCCACCGAGCTCGTGGTGCAGACGCTGCGCGGCTCGGCGCTCATGATCGACCAGACCGGGGAGCATCCGGCGGTGCTGCGCGAGCGGGTCACCTCACCCGGGGGCACCACCGCGGCTGCTCTGCACGCGCTGGAGCGGGCCGGCGTCCGGGCGGCGTTCGGCGACGCAGTGCTGGCGGCCCTGGACCGAGCCCATCAGCTCGATGATCTCGGCTGATCGGCGCGGGCCGCGCCCACGATCGCGGAGAACCTCTCGCACTTGGCTGTCTCCCCGGCGATGATCAGCGCGTCCTCGGCGTGGACCACCGTCTCGGGCCGGGCGTACTGGAAAGGCCTGCCCGGTCGCTTGGTCCCGACCACGGTGATGTCGTAGAACTCGCGCAGGCGGCTCTCGGCCAGGGAGCGCCCGATCGACTCGGGCAGCGGCAGTACCTTGACCAGTGCCCAACCCTCGTCCACCTCGATGAAGTCCAGCATCGTCCCGCCGATGAGGTGCCCCACGCGGCGACCCTGCTCCTGCTCGGGGCGCACCACGTGGTGCACCCCCAGCCGCTCCAGGATGCGTGCATGACGGTCCGAGAGTGCCTTGGCCCACACCTGACGCACCCCGAGGTCGATGAGGTTGGACGAGGCAAGCACGCTGGCCTCGAGGTCGCCGACGGCGACCAGTCCGCGGCTGAACTCCCCCGCCCCGAGCTGGCGCAGCGCCTCCTCGCTGGCGACGTCAGCCTCGACGACGGCGGTCAGGGCGGGGGCGGCGTCGGCGACCACGTCAGGGTCCTCGTCCACGCCGAGCACGTCGTGGCCGAGTGACACCAGAGTCTCGGCCACCGAGCGGCCGAAGACGCCCAGGCCGAGGATGATCGCGCTCTGACGTTCCAGGTCGGGTGTTCGTCTGCGTGGCATGGTCTCCCTCGATCCGGGTGGGTCATCCAACCAGCGGATGCGTCTGCGGGTAGCGGTATCTCACGCTGGTGGCCCTCAGCGCGAGGAAGGAGAAGGCGGCGACAGGGCCGACGCGTCCGATGAACATGAGCACGACAAGCGCCAGCTTCCCGGCAGCGGGGAGCTCGGCATCGAATCCCAGCGAGAGCCCCACGGTGCCGAACGCGGACGCCGCCTCGAACACCGCCGGTCCGAGTTCGATCCGACCGGTCGCCATGATCACCAGGGCGCCGACGCCGATACCGACCAGACCCAGCAACGCGATGCCGATGGCCTGACGCTGGGTCTGGTCGGCGATCCGGCGACCAGACACCGTCACGTCCGGGTCACCTCGCACCTCGGCCACCACGACGAGGAGAAGGATGGCCGCCGTAGTGACCTTGATACCGCCGGCGGTTCCAGCGCTGCCGCCACCGATGAACATGAGCACGATCATCGACAGCAGCGTCTCCTGCCGAAGCCCCGCTATGTCGACAGTGTTGAAGCCCGCCGTTCGCGGCTGGACCGCCTGGAAGACCGACGCGAGAACGCGCTCGGCTGTGGTCAGATCACCCAGGGTGGCGGGGTTGCTCCACTCGAAGAGCACCATGAAGGCCACCCCTCCGAGCAGCAGCAGGGCCGTCATCGTCACGGTCAGCCGGGTGTGCACACTCCACAGCCGCGGGGTCCGCCACGTCCTGACGAGCTCGATCAGCACCGGGAACCCGATCCCGCCGACGATGATGGCCGCGCAGACCACGAGCACCACGACCGGGTCTCCCACGTACCGGGTGAGGTTGTCCGAGTACAGCGAGAAGCCGGCGTTGTTGCTGGCCGAGACGCTGTGGAAGACCCCGTCCCAGACGGCCTGGCCGATCGGTTGGTCGTAGGCCAGGCTCACCCGCGCGGCAAGGACGACGGCGACCACCAGCTGCAGGATCAGCATCGTGCCGGCCACCCGGACCAGGACTCGCCCGACATCGGCGAGCGCCAGTGTCCTGGTCTCCCGCTGCGCGGCCAGCCGGGTCTGCAGCCCCAGTCGACCGGCGACGCTGAGCACGATCAGAGTCGCCAGCGCCGTGATCCCGAACCCGCCGACGAAGATGAGCAGCAGGATGATCGCCTGCCCGGCGAACGACCAGTACGTGCCGGTGTCCACGACGGTCAGCCCGGTCACGCAGACCGCCGAGGTAGCGGTGAACAGCGCGGTGAGCGGGTCCGTCCCGCCCGGCCCCTCCTTGGCGACCGGAGTCATCAGCAGCAGCGTGCCTGCAGCGATCACAGCCAAGAACGCGGCGGGCAGCAGCCGCGCCGGATGACTCAGCGTCGGCGGCAGTCGCAGCGCCACCCCTCACCGTCCTTGGTGTAGTCGTCACCATCTCGCGTGGAGATCACTGGGCCAGATGATGCTCCAGCATGCGCTTGAGGAGGATGTGATTGGCCGGGTCCTGCAGGTTGACTGCCCGAAGCCCGCTGACCTTCTCGACGAGCGCGACCCCGGTCGTCGTGTTCGCTGCGCCACCGGCAACCAGGTCGGGACGGGCGCCGAAGGCCGAGACCAGCCCGGCGACGGCGTAGGGGTCGGACGCGCACAGCAGCGTGAAGCACACCCGGTCGCCGATCAGACTGGCCAAGGCGGCTCCGTTGTACTCCTCCAGCGGGGACGCACCGGCCTCCACGACGGCCACGTCGGCGCCGCAGGTCGCCATGCGGCCAAGCACGTCGGTGATCGCGGTGAGGTACTGCGGGGTCGGGACGGCACTGGACGGCAGACCCGCATCGACGAAGTCGAAGACCGCGGTCGCGCCGGCGTCCCACATGGCCAGCGGGTCCCGGTAGCGCGCCGCCCCGGTCAGCTTTGCGCCCACCACGACGTGGCCGAGGTCCCGCAGCTGCGACACGACGACCTTGGCCGACTCGGTCTTGCCTGCCGACATCGACGTGCCGATGACCAGCACGACCGGCAGGTCGAAGACCACCCCCGGAGGAGGCCGCAGCACCCACTCGGCCATCCGTGACGGCCTCCCGTGCAGGTGCAGGTGGCCGACGTAGTCCAGCGACACCAGGCGCGGCAGGAACGGTGACACCGAGGTCGCACGTCCGAGCAGCCCGGCGGAGGTGAGCAGGTGCATGCGGCCGTCGTCGGTGACATCGCGCCAGTCCCCGACGGCCTCCAGGGTGGCCGCTCGACGGCCGAGTGCCCCGATGAGGAGCTCGCCACGGCCGAGGTCGGCCATCCGGCCGTTGGGCAGCTCGACCTGGCGCAGCGCCCGGGAGAAGTCGCGCACCCGGGCCACCACGTAGTCCCCGGTCCCCCAGTGGTCCCTGCCCAGCGGGATGACCGACGTCGCCTCGGACTCCAGGTCGGCGATGCGCGTCACCGTGGTCGGAACCAGACGCGAGGCCGTCCCCGTGCTCACAGATCTGCCAGCAGCGCCAGGGGATCGAGGACCCCGGGCACAGTGTCGCGGCGGACGGGCGGGAGCAGGAGCAGTCCGGCCAGCAACGCGGTCCGCTCGAGCCACGGCCGGAGAAGGACGTGCTCGGACTCGGCGTGCGCGCCGTCCCCGACGGCACCCAGACCGTCGAGGGTGGGAGTGAGCAGGCTCGCGGTGTTGCCGTCCGACCCACCCCCGGCGGTGGCCTCGGGAAGGTCCAGGCCCATCGAGTCGGCCACGGCGACGGCGCGTCCGTACAGGTCCCTGTTCCGCTCGGTGCGCTCCAGCGGAGGGCGTCCCATGCCTCCCTCGACGACCAGCGACGTCCCGGCGGTGGTCGGCTGAAGCGCCCTGATGGCGGCGTCGATGGCCTCGGCGTCCTGCGTGGTGAGCACCCGCACGTCCACCACGGCGCTGCTCTCCGGCGCGATCACGTTCGGCTGGATCCCGCCGGACACCATGCCGACGTTGACGGTCACGCCGCGCTGGGCGTCGTTGAGGGCGAACAGCTGCTGGATCACCGAGGAGAGCTCGAGGATCGCGCTGGCGCCGGCCGTCGGGTCCAGCCCGGCGTGCGCGGCCCGTCCGTGCACGGTGACGGTGTAGCGACCGAGGCCCTTGCGGGCGGTCTTGAGCGCCCCGCGCGGGCCGAGGGACGGTTCGAGCACCATCGCGCGGTCCGCCGCGGCGGCCAGGGTGCGGATCGCCGGGGTGGAGTCACGACTGCCGATCTCCTCGTCGCTGTTGACCAGCAGCACCGGGGCGACGCTCGGGTGCTGCCCGAGCGCGGCCAGGATGTCCAGCGCGGTGAGGGCCTGGACGAGTCCGGCCTTCATGTCATAGGTGCCCGGGCCGCTGATCACGTCCGAGTCGCGGGTGGGGGGCCGCCGCGAGGTCGTGCTTCGCGGCCAGACGGTGTCGGCGTGCCCGATGAGCAGCTGGAACGGCTGCGCCGCCGGTGCGGTTCCCGGCGCCGGGCCGGCTCCCACCAGCACACCGCCGCTGCCCGAGCCGGGAAGGCGCCGGGTGCGAAGGCCACGCTCACCCATGGCCCGGGCGAGGACGTCGAAGACCGGCTGCTGGGCCGAGGCGTCGCTGGACGGGGACTCCAGGGCAGCGAGCTCGAGCAACGCGGCGACCATCGCCTCTTGGCGCTCCCGCGCCTGTGCCAGCAGTGCATCGGCCAGCCGGCTGTCCAGGACGGGCGGCGCCAGCGACATCGTCGGGTCCTACCGGGCGAAGCCGAGGTGGTAGGGGAAGGACACCGTGTCGGCCACCGTGGCCAGGCGTCCTGGATGGATGTAGGCCAGCAGAGGGGAGGAGTGGACGAGGTCGGCGTCGTCGACGTCGAAGCTGCGCAGCGCCTGCTCGGCGACGTGGGCGGCGACCACCTTGCCGATCACCAGCACGTTGCCGCCGAGGTCGTCGATCACCCGGTCAAGCTCGCACTCCAGGTGCAGGTGGCAGCCCTCGACCAGTACGCCCTCCACGATGCGCGCCGCGGTGAGCGGCAGCACCTCGACGGTGGGCTTGGAGCCGTCGGAGGCCCGCGGCGCGGCAGCCAGGCTGGTCTGCAGCACCATCGCAGGGGTCGGGTAGCCGACGGTGAAGACCCCCGTGGCGACCAGGTTGCGGTAGGTGCCGTGGTCGGGATGGCAGACGAAGCCGAACCAGTTCTTCCAGCTGACCGGCATCGCCATGTGCTTGGGCGCCACGTCGGGCGTGCCGTCAGGCTCGATGGTGCCGACCAGGACCAGTGGGGCGAGCACTGGGGTGCGCTCCCAGACCGGCTGGTCGACCGGCACGCTGACGTAGCGGATGGCCTTGCCGCTGCTCTCGGCGTCCATGTCCCCTCCTCGCCGGCACCGACGCTAGGGGGCAAGCCGCCACGGTGTGGGGGTCCAAGGTCCCGCACCGGCACGGGGTGCGGGGATCTCGGTAGGGTCGGGCCATGAGCCGCCGGGTCGAGGTCGTCTGGGAGGACGATCTGGTCCGCTACAACTTCGGTCGCGGTCACCCGATGGCGCCCGTTCGGATCGAGCTCACCATGAGGCTGGCGCGGGCGTTCGGGACATTGGCCCATGCCAACGTCGAGGTGGTGCCCCCCGGCTACGCCGACGACGACCTGCTGCTGACCGTCCACACGCCCGCCCTGCTGGCCGCCGTGCGCCGGTGCGCGAAGGACCCGGATCGCGTCGAGCTGGAGTACGGGCTCGGGACCGACGACAACCCTTGCTTCCCCGACATGCACGACGCCAGCGCCCGGGTCGCCGCGGGGACGGTGGAGATGGCCCGGGCGGTCCACTCCGGGCGCGCCGACCACGGCGTCAACATCATCGGCGGGCTGCACCACGCCATGCCCACCAATGCGAGCGGGTTCTGCATCTACAACGACATCGCGCTGGCCATCCGTTGGCTTCTCGACCAGGGCGTGGAGCGCATCGCCTACGTCGACGTGGACGTCCACCACGGCGACGGCGTCCAGCACGTCTTCTACGACGACCCCCGGGTGCTCACCGTGTCGCTGCACGAGACTCCCCGGACCCTGTTCCCCGGCACCGGGTACGCCGAGGAGACCGGCGGGCCGCACGCCGAGGGCAGCGCCGTCAACGTCGCGCTCCCGCCGGGCACCAACGACGCCGGGTGGCTGCGTGCCTTCCACGCTGTGGTCCCCCGGCTGCTGCGGGAGTTCGCCCCGCAGATCCTGGTGACCCAGCATGGGTGCGACAGCCACGCCGAAGACCCCTTGGCGCACCTCGCCGTGACCGTGGACGGGCAGCGCCAGACCTACGTCGAGCTGCACCGGCTGGCACACGAGCTGTGCGAGGGCAGATGGGTGGTGACCGGCGGTGGCGGGTACGCGATCGTGGACGTCGTCCCGCGGGCCTGGACGCACCTGCTGGCGATCGTCGCCGACGCGCCGATCGACCCGGACGCCATGCTGCCGGAGTCCTGGCGCGCCTACGTGCGCGAACGACTGGGACGGTCGGCCCCGTATCGGATGACCGACGGGTCCACCCCGGTGTACACGCCCTGGGAGAGCGGCTACGACCCAGCGGACTGGCTGGACCGCGCGGTACTGGCCACCCGCCGGGCGGTCTTCCCGCTCTATGGGCTCGACCCCCACTGGTGAACGGTCCTAG
>CAYHHE010000002.1:0-61808 GCA_964356295.1 uncultured Actinomycetes bacterium
CCCGGAGTGTCGGCGGCGGCGATGTCGCTCGTCCCCCCGTCGCTGTCCGGACGCTGGGCGTGGCTGCCTGACGTCGAACCCGACCCGACTGTCCGCGCGCATGCACTCGTCCAGCTCATGCTGGATCGACACGGGGTTCTCACCCGTGGGGCGGTGGCCTCCGAGGGTGTTCCCGGCGGCTTCTCGGCGGCGTACCGGGTGCTGGCCGCCGCGGAGGAGGCCGGTCGCTGCAGACGCGGGTACGTGGTGCAGGGGCTCGGCGGCGCCCAGTTCGCGCTCCCGGGGGTGGTGGACCGGCTGCGCAGTCACGACCGCGTCACCGACCCGGACCGATCATCGACGGCGCTGGTGCTGGCGGCGGCCGACCCGGCCAACCCCTATGGAGCAGCGCTGCCCTGGCCGGACCCCCTGTCGGCGGGTCACCGGCCCGGCCGGAAGGCCGGCGCTGTCGTCGCCCTGGTCGACGGCGACCTCGTGCTCTACGTGGAGCGGGGAGGACGCAGCGTCCTGTCCTTCACCGACCGTCCCGGCCCGATCGCGGCTGCTGCGACCTGCCTGGCCGAGACGGTGCGCTCGGGCGCGCTGGGCCGGGTCACCGTGCAGCGCGCCGATGGGGCCACCGTCCTGTCCGGACCGGTGGGAGATGCCCTTGCCCACGCGGGGTTCAGCCTCACCCCGGCGGGACTCAGGCTGCGGCCCGGCATCGCTGCGGGATAGGCCCCCGGTCGGGGGCGGACGACCCTGGACGTGGCGCCCGGACGGGAGCATGGTGGCAGCGGAGCAACCGCCAGAGGAGGTTCGCCATGACGGTCGTCACCTTCACCGCGCAGGAGATCGAGTCCTTCTCCACCCTGCTGTACAAGGTGGCCGACGAGCTTGGGGCCATCGAGAGCGCCACCGACGCTCACCGCAAGTACGGCGAGGAGTTGAAGGAGGTCGCTGCCGAGATGCTCATGAGGGTGCGCGACGCCTCCTGAGCTCCGCTGCGTTCGGGTGGGCGCGGCTCAGCCGTGCCCAAGGGTCTCTCCGACCCGGAGGTAGTGCCGCTGCAGGTACACCAGCGGATCGGTCCCGGTGCAGTCCGACGCCACGGCGACAACCCGCCCGACGGCGATCGTGTGGTCTCCGCTGGGCACCATCGCCTCGGGGACGCATTCCAGTGCCGCCACCCCCGCCGGGAAGTACAGCGCGCCGCTGAGGCGGCCGCGGCGGTGCGGGTACGGACCGAAGTCATCGGTGTCCCCCGGGTAGCGATGCCGGGCCGTGTAGCGGGCGAGGTCGACCTGGTCGGTTGCCAGCATGGTGAACGCCCACCCGTCGGCCACCTCCAGCGCATCGTGCAGGAAGCCGCCACGCCTGACCGCGACCAGGCACAGCGGCGGTTGCAGCGACAGTGACACCAAAGAGGTGACCGTCAGCGCGCAGTCACGCCCGACGACGTCGCGAGTCGCGAGCACCGACACCCCCGAGGCCAGATGGGACATGACCTCCCTGAGCCGGGGCGAGGACACCTCCTCCCGCGTGGCGCCGTCCAGCCGGTCTCCGCTCACGCACCGATCGTACGAGACCTGCGGGCCCCGACGACGCGACGGCGACTGTTGTCCCAGGCACGATGGGGCGGTGCCCGAAGGCGACACGGTGTGGTTGGCCGCACGACGCCTGCACGACGCCCTGGCGATGCGGCCCCTGACACGCGGTGAGCTCCGGGTACCCCGCCATGCTGCCACCGACCTGGCCGGCCGCACCGTCGTCGAGGTCCGCAGCCGCGGCAAGCACCTGCTCATCCGGCTCTGCGACGGGCTCACCCTGCACACGCACTTCCGGATGGACGGGTCCTGGCACCTGTACCGCCCTGGTGAGCGGTGGCGAGGGGGTCCGACCTGGCAGGTGCGCGCACTGCTGGTCAACGACTCCTGGCAGGCCGTGGGGTACCGGCTCCCGGTGGTCGACCTGCTGCCCACCCGCCGGGAGGACGACGTCGTCGGCCACCTGGGACCGGACCTCCTCGGATCGGACTGGGACCCGCAGGAGGCTCACCGGCGGCTGGTGGTCGACCCCCACCGCGAGGTGGGCCTGGCCCTGCTGGACCAACGGGTCATGGCCGGACTGGGCAACCTGTACCGCACCGAGCTGTGCTTCCTGCTCGGCGTCACGCCGTGGACACCGGTGAGCGCGCTGCGAAGTCCGCAGCGCGCGACGACGCTTGCGCGCGAGCTCTTGTGGGCCAACCGGCTGGGCTACGAGCAGGTCACGACCGGCCAGACCGGGGCGAGCCGACGGCACTGGGTGTTCGAGCGTGCGGCCTGCCTGCGGTGTGGGTCGGCGGTGGCGACCAACGTGCAGGGGGAGCCCGCGCAGCAACGGCTGACCTACTGGTGCCCGGCCTGCCAGCAGGGCCCAGCGCCGCGGTCGCGTCCCGTCCGTGACCTGCTCGGACAGCCTCCGCTGGGACGAACCCGCTATCGCCCCTAGTCAGGTCACCGGGGGATTGCGTCCTGATCTGCTCGGAACTGGTTCATCGCCGGACCCGCTGTCTGGCCCCCGCGCCAGTCCTACTCATCCTGGTCCCGACCACCACGCCGAGCGGGAAGGCCACCACTACCCATACCAGCATCAACCATTCGAAGACGCTCATTCAATCGCTCCAAGGACTGTCCCCTCAGAGGTGGAGGGTAGTCAGGGTGGCACCCGGCGTCTGCGTGCGCAGCGTCACACCGGCACAGCGTCAGGTCTGCGCCTGGAACATCCACCGCTGATGCTCGATCGCGTCGGTCACCTCGATCAGAAGGTCCTGGGTCACCGGGTCCGCATCCTCGGTGGCCAGCACCCGCTCGCGGAACCGGGCGGCGAGGGTGTCCAGCGCAGCGACGACCGCCTGGACGACGTCCGCGTCGGCCGTCCACATCGGTGGCAGCTGCTCGAGCACCGTCTCACGGCTCACGGTGGCCGCGCGGCCATCCGGGTTGACCCCGATCGCGGCCGCCCGTTCGGCGACCTCGTCGGAGTAGCGCCGCGCGAGGTCCACCACCGTGTCCAGATGCTCGTGGACGGAGGTGAACAGCGGACCCACCACGTTCCAGTGTGCCTGCTTGGCCAGCAGAGAGAGGTCGACGAGGTCCACCAGCGAGGCTTGCAGCGCCTCACCGGCGACCTTCTGCGCGTCCGATGGCAGGGGACTGGTGATTGTCATGCCCTCACCGTAGGACGGGGCTCTGCCCAGCGCGACCCTTCAGAGCGGTTCGATTCACCGTCCGGCGAACGAGCCCGCGACCTCGAGAGCGGAGGAGTCAGACGTACGGCGGACACGGCCTGGGTCACGCACGCCGAGCGCGCCCACCGCTGCCGCCTCGGCGCGGGCAAGCTCGTCGCTGACCTCGCGCATCACCGCCGACATCGGGACACCGAGTGCGCCGCAGATCGCCGCGAGCAGCTCGGAGCTGGCCTCCTTGCGGCCGCGCTCGACCTCGGAGAGATACCCGAGGCTGACTCGCGCCGACGCCGCCACCTCGCGAAGGGTGCGTCCCTGGGCAGTACGCCGACGTCGCAGGACCTCCCCGAGGAGACGCCGCATCAGGACCACGGACGCCTCCTTCCGGGGCGCGGCAGGCTGCTGCGGACCCGTCGGGTGCCGACGCATCCGGGTGCTGCCTGCTGCCATGGCATCACGGTACTCCTGTTCTCTGCCCTCGGCCCGGGGACGCACTGCATCAACGATTCGGGCCGGCCGCCGATTCCCGGGGGGCCGGTGACCCCGCCCCCGCGACGTCGGTGGCGAGCTGGCGTCGCAGCAGGTCCAACGCGTGGGCTGTGGACATCCGACGGACCCGTGCGCGCTCCCCCGGCAGCCTCAGGCGACGGGTCACCGTCCCGGCCGGGCCGGCCACAGCGATGTAGACCTCCCCAGGCGGGTGTGAGCCGACGGCGTCGGGACCGGCGACACCGGTGGTGGCCACTGCCCAGTCGGCGCCGGTGACCCGCTTGACACCGCTCGCCATCTGCCCGGCGACCACCGCGCTGACCGCACCCGGGTCCACCAGAAGGTCCGGCGGCACCCCGAGCATGGAGGTCTTGAGGTCCGACGCGTAGGCCACCACCCCTCCGCGCAGTACCGCGGATGCACCGGGGACGGTGGTGATCTCCCGCGCCACGCCGCCGCCGGTCAGCGACTCGGCGGTGGCGACGGTCTGTCTGCGCTCGGCCAGGGACTCCACGACGGCCTGGGCCAGTGTCGTGCCCTCCTCCCCGATGACGTACTCGCCGAGCGCGTCGCGCACCGCAAGGATGTAGCCCTGCAGCCGCGACGCGGCGGCCTGTGGCGTGTCCCGCACCGACACTCGTACGGTCACGTGAGCCGGGCGAGCGAGGTAGGCGAGCTCGGCGGTCGGGTCGGCCGCCACGGTGGCCTCCACGTCGTTCAGGAGCGCCGTGACCGCGGACTCCCCCAGCAGGGCCACCTCGACCGTCCTGGACAACGTCGGCGCGCGCAGCGCAGCGCGGCGGACGATGTCGGGAAGCACCCTGGACTCGACCATGGACTGCAGCTCGGCCGGGACGCCCGGGACGGCGTAGACCACCGCGTCAGCGAGGACGAGGCGCACCCCGGGAGCGCTGCCGGCGGGGTTGACGATCATCTCCGCGCACTCGGGACGCCGAGCCATCCGCAGGACGGCCGGCCCTGCGGTGCGACCCAGGCCGGCAAGCCAGGCCTCGATGGCTGCGGCGGCAGGTTCGTCACGCACCAAGGCGCATCCGCAGGCCGCCGCGAGCGCTTCACGCGTCAGGTCGTCCGAGGTCGGGCCGATCCCGCCGGACACCACGACGCTGCCGGCCTGTGCGACCGCCCGCAGGACCGCATCGGTGATGCGGTCCTGCACGTCCGGGACCACCTGGACGGCAACCGTCCGGAGTCCAGCGGCGGTGCAGGATCGGGCGAGCCAGGCACCGTTGGTGTCCTGAACCGTCCCGAGCAGCAGCTCGTCGCCCACCAGCAGCACCGCCACAGCGTCCCGTCCGCCTGGACCGAGCAGGTGGGTCATGTCGAGCCAGGATCGACCGGGTCGCCGGCTGTGCTGGCGGCCTGGTCTGCTTGTCTGGCTCCGGTCCGTTGGCTGGCGCTGCGCATCCGGAGCGCGTCGACCAGGTAGTCCACGCCGGTGACCACGGTGACCACGACAGTGAGGTAGAGCAGGCTGGTTGTCAGCCATGACCAGGTGTCGGGAAGCGGCAGCATGAGCAGGACGAGGGTGAGGGTCTGCAGCGCGGTCTTGGTCTTCCCCCCTCGTCCGGCGGCCATGACCCCGTGCCGAATCACCATGAACCGGAGGAGGGTGACACCGACCTCCCGCGCCAGGATGACCACGGTCATCCACCAGGGAACCTCGCCGAGCAACGACAACCCGATGAGCGCAGTGCCCACCAAGGCCTTGTCCGCGATCGGGTCGGCGATCTTGCCGAAGGCGGTGACCTGGCCACGCTCGCGGGCGATCCTGCCGTCGATGACGTCGGTGGCCATGGCGACCACGAACAGCACGACAGCTGCCACGCTGCTGGCCGCATCCGTCCCGTCCTCACGCAGCAGCAGCCAGCCGAACAGCGGCACCAGCACCAGTCGCAGCAGGGTCAACGCGTTGGGCAGGTTCCACGGGCTCGGTGCACCGCCGGAGTCTGGCACGGCCTCAACCTAGGGCGTGATCCGGGCGCGGGCGATGAGGTCCACGCCGTCGGAACCGATGACGTCGGCGACAACGATCCGGCCGACCGTCAGGTCGTCACGGTCGGCGTCGACGAGCACGGTGATCCCGTCCACCTCGGGGCCCTGGTGGGCAGCGAGCCCGACCACCCGTGTCTCGCCCGTGGCCTCGTCCGGCTCCACGGCGGTGACCAGGACCTCCGCCCGCTCCCCCACCCGCGCTGCGGCGCGCTGCGACACCAGCTCGTCCACCAACGCGGCGAGGCGCTCGACCCGGGCGGTCACCGTGTCGGGGTCGATGGCGTCGGGGAAAGCGGCGGCCTGCGTGCCGTCCTCGCTGGAGTAGCCGAACACACCGACGGCATCGAGGTCGGCCTCGGTCAGGAAGCTCTCGAGGTCGCGGACGTCGTCCTCGGTCTCCCCCGGGAAGCCGACGATGACGTTGGATCGCACGCCGGCCTGCGGTGCGAGGCTGCGGATGTCGGCCAGCAACCGCAGGAACTCCGCGCCGGACCCGAACCGGCGCATCCGCCGCAGCAGCGTCGCGCTGGCGTGCTGGAAGGACAGGTCGAAGTACGGCGCGACCCCCGGCGTCTCGGCGATGACGCGCACCAGTGACGGGCGCATCTCCGCGGGCTGCAGGTAGGACAGGCGCACCCGGTCGATGCCTGGCAGCGCAGCCAGCTCGGTAAGCAGCGACTCCAGCAGCCGCAGGTCGCCGAGGTCCTTGCCGTAGGACGTGGTGTTCTCGCTGACCAGCAGCACCTCGCGCACGCCCTGGCCGGCCAGCCAGCAGACCTCCGCGAGCACCTCCTCGGGCCGCCGCGAGGTGAAGGCACCGCGGAACGAGGGGATCGCACAGAAGCTGCAGCGGCGGTCGCATCCGCTGGCCAGCTTCACCGGCGCGACCGGTCCCGAGCCGAGTCGACGCCGCACCACCCGTGGCCCGGACACCGGCGCCAACCCGTCAGGCAGGTCAGGAGGGTGCGTGCTCGCGGGGTGGGGCGCAGCCCGGTCCACCGGGCTGACCGGAAGCAGTCGGCGGCGGTCGCGCGGTCGGTGGGCAATGAGGTGCTCCCCGGCGAGAACCTGGCGGACCCGGTCCGCGATGACCGGGTAGTCGTCGAAGCCGAGCACGGCGTCGACCTCGGGGAGCTCGGCGGCGAGGTCTCGTCCGTAGCGCTCGGCCAGGCAGCCGACGGCGACCAGCGACGCCGGGGAGTCCGCAGCGTCCAGCAGCACGTCGATGGACTCCCGCTTGGCCTGCTCGACGAAGCCACATGTGTTCACCAGCACCGCTGCTGCCTCCGCCGGGTCGTCCACGAGCGTCATGCCGCCGTCGGCCAGCCGGGCCGCGATCTCGTCGGAGTCGACCTCGTTGCGGGCGCAGCCGAGCGTGATGATCGCGACGCTGGTGCGGCCCGGACGCGAGGGCGGGTCAGCGGGCATGAGGCGGCCAGGGTACGTGCCCCCGCCGCGGCACGCGCCCCCCGCAGCGCCCCTGCCGCATCGTCGGAGGAAGCGAGGGCCACACCCCACAACCCTTCCGACGATGCCGCGCTAGCCGTAGCTCCTCGCTAGCTACCGCCGCGCAGCCCGGCCAGCACCTCGTCCAGCTCGTCGGGCTTGATGAGCACGTCACGCGCCTTCGAACCCTCCGAGGGCCCGACGATGCCACGGGTCTCCATGAGGTCCATCAGCCGCCCCGCTTTCGCGAAGCCCACCCGGAGCTTGCGCTGCAGCATGGACGTCGAGCCGAACTGGGTCGTGACGACGAGCTCGGCAGCCTGGCAGAGCAGGTCGAGGTCGTCCCCGATGTCCCCGTCGATCTCGCGCTGGCTGCCCTGCGGCACGGTGACGTCTTCGCGGTAGTGCGGTTCGAGCTGTTCCCGGACGTGCCGCACGACGGCGTGGATCTCCTGCTCGGTGACCCACGACCCCTGGACGCGCACCGGCTTGCTGGCACCCATCGGCAGGAAGAGCCCGTCGCCCTGCCCGACGAGCTTCTCCGCACCGGGCTGGTCGAGGATCACGCGGGAGTCGGCCAGCGAGGACGTCGAGAACGCCAGCCGGGACGGGACGTTGGCCTTGATCAGGCCGGTCACAACGTCCACCGACGGACGCTGGGTGGCCAGCACGAGGTGGATCCCGGCGGCCCGCGCCAGCTGGGTGATGCGCACGACCGAGTCCTCGACGTCGCGCGGGGCGACCATCATCAGGTCGGCGAGCTCGTCCACCACGACGAGCAGGTAGGGGTACGGGGTCAGCCTGCGTTCGCTGCCCGGTGGCGGGGTGAGCGCCCCCGACCGCACCGCCTTGTTGAAGTCGTCGACGTGCCGGAACCCCGAGGCGGCCAGGTCGTCGTAGCGCATGTCCATCTCGCGCACGACCCACTGCAGCGCCTCCGCGGCCTTCTTGGGGTTGGTGATGATCGGCGTGATCAGGTGGGGGACGCCCTCGTACCCGGTCAGCTCCACCCGCTTCGGGTCGACCATCACCATCCGCACCTCGTCCGGGGTGGCCCGCATGAGGATCGAGGTGATCATCGAGTTGATGAACGAGGACTTGCCCGAGCCGGTCGCACCCGCCACCAGCAGGTGCGGCATCTTCGCCATGTTGGCCACCACGACTCCGCCCTCGACGTCCTTGCCGAGGCCGATCAGCATCGGGTGGTGGTCGTTGCGCGCCGGAGCGGACCGCAAGGTGTCCCCGAGGCTGACCACCTCCTTGTCGGCGTTCGGGATCTCTATCCCGATCGCGGACTTGCCCGGGATCGGCGACAGGATTCGCACGTCTGCGCTGGCCACCGCGTAGGCGATGTTCTTGCTCAGCGCGGTCACCCGCTCCACCTTGACCGCGGTGCCCAGCTCCACCTCGTAGCGGGTGACGGTCGGGCCGCGGGTGTAGCCGGTCACCTGGGCGTCGATCTCGAACTGGTCGAGCACCCGGGTCAGCGACTCCACGACCCGGTCGCTGGCTGGCGTGCGTGCCCGGTGCTGGGAACCGGTGCCGAGCAGATCCGGGGACGGGAGGTGGTAGGTGACGTCGCCGGACAGGGCCAGCTGCTCCACCCGGGCAGGCATGGGGCTGTGCGGGGGCGGCTGCGGGGGTGCGGGATCGTCCGCGCTCCCGCGGCGGCGCCGACGGGACGCGCCTGCCGGGGGGGCGTCGACCTGCCCCGGGGCCTCGGGGGCCACCTGGTCGGCCTCGGACTCGGGCTCCTCGACGGTGACCAGCGGGGAGTCGTAGGCCTCAGGCCCCTGCGGGGTCAGCTCGGGGCGGGACGAGCGGCCCTGGCGCAGCCGACCGGCAGCTGCGGCGGTGTGCGCGGCTGCCACGTGGATGGGCATGTCGAGCAGCACGAGGACGCCGTACCCGGTGGCGATGACCAGCACCGGCACCGCGATGTAGACCGTCAGCAGGTCGGCCAGCAGGGACGACACCACGTAGCCCACCGAGCCGCCGGCGGCCCGCATGGGCTCGGGTCCGTCGACCGGGCGGGGCAGCCCGGCCGCGATGTGGACCAGGCCGAGCACTCCGACACCGACCAGCGCACTGCCGGCCAGCACCCGTCCCCCGGACGCCGACAGGCGCTCGGGGTCGCGCAGCAGCCGGAGCGCCAGCAGCCCCAGCACCACCGGTACGGCGTAGGCGAGCACCCCGACCGAGCCCATGGTCACCGAGCGCACGCCGCCGAAGATCGGCCCGTCGGACTGCCACCACACGGCGGCAGCGGCGACGAAGGCGCCGATCAGCACGGCCAGGCCGAAGCCGTCCCGCCGCAGCCCCGGGTCCACCGCGGCGGTGCCCGTCAGACCGCGCACCACCCCTCCGACCAGGTGCGCCAGCCCGAGCCAGGCCGAGCGCAGCGCCGCGCCGATCCCCCGGAAGAACCGGACGATCGGTGGTGGCCCAGCCGGAGCAGATCGAGGGCGGCGCGCCGGAGCGGAGCGCTGACGGCGCGCCGAGGTGGGCTGCCGGCCCGACGAGCGCTGCCGCGAGGCACCACCGCGGGCGGATCCGCCTCGGGCGTTGCTCGCGGACCGCGCGGGGGAAGACGTGCGGGTCGCCATGGCTGAGGAGCCTAGCGCCAGTGTCACACCGGCCACACCCGTCACATCGGTCGCAGGTGCGTGTCGGGTCGGTCGGGTAGGACGCCCCGAGGAGGGCGACCGCGTCCCGTCAGATCTCCACCACGACCGGGATGATCATCGGTCGGCGCCGCAGCCGCCGGTTGAGCCAGGGCCCGATCGACCGCCTGATGGTCTGCTGGAGGGCGAACACGTCGTCGTAGCCGTGCCGGGTCGCCTCCTCGACGGCCTCGGCGATCAAGGGGCGGACCGCGTCGAACACCGAGTCGTCCTCGGCCAGGCCACGGGCATGGATGTCGGGCCCGCCGACGATCGCCCCGCTGGTCGAGTCGACGACGACCACCACCGAGACGAAGCCGTCCTCGGAGAGGATGCGCCGGTCGCGCACCGAGGCCTCGGCCAGGTCACCGATGGTGCTGCCGTCGACGAAGACGTTGGCCACCGGGCAGCCGCCGACGACCCCGGCCTCGCCGTCCACCAGGTCGAGGACGAAGCCGTCCTCCATCACCAGCACCCGGTCGCTGGGGATGCCGGTGGCGATCGCCACCTCGGCGTTGGCGCGCAGGTGCCGGTGCTCCCCGTGCACCGGCATCACGTACCGCGGACGGGCGATGTTGTAGAGGTACATGAGCTCACCGGCGCTGGCGTGACCGGACACGTGCACCATCGCGTTGCCCTTGTGCACGACGAGGACACCGTGCCGGGACAGCCCGTTGATCACTCGGGACACCGCGTTCTCGTTGCCGGGGATCAGCGAGGACGCCAGCACCACGACGTCGTCGGGCTCGACCGAGATCTGCGGATGGTCGCCGTTGGCGATCCGGGACAGCGCAGCCATCGGCTCTCCCTGGGAGCCGGTGGACATGAACACCACCTCGTTGCGTGGCAGCGTCAGCGCGGTCCTGACGTCGACCAGCGTCTGGCCCGGCACCTGGAGGTACCCGAGGTCGCGCGCCACGCCCATGGTCCGCACCATCGACCGGCCGACGAAGGCGACTCGTCGGCTGTGCTGCACGGCCGCATCGAGTACCTGCTGCACCCGGTGCACGTGCGAGGCGAAGCTGGCCACGACGATGCGGCCCTCGGTGCGGCGGAACACCCCGTCCAGCACTGCGGCGATGTCCCGCTCGGGCGGGGTGAACCCCGGCACCTCGGCGTTGGTCGAGTCGACCAGGAGCAGGTCCACTCCGCCGGCGCCGAGGCGGGCGAAGCCGGGCAGGTCGGTCAACCGGCCGTCCAGCGGCAGCTGGTCCATCTTGAAGTCGCCGGTGTGCACGACGGTGCCGGCCGAGGTTCGGATGGCCACCGCCAACGCGTCCGGGATGGAGTGGTTGACGGCCAGGAACTCGCACTCGAATGGTCCGAGCTTCTCCACGTCACCCTCGCGGACGGTGAGCTGGTAGGAATCGATGCGGTGCTCGGCCAGCTTCGCCTCGACCAGTGCCAGGGTGAGCCGCGAGCCGATCAGCGGGATGTCGGCCCGCTCCCGCAGCAGGAACGGCACCGCACCGATGTGGTCCTCGTGGCCGTGGGTGAGGACGAGGGCGACCACCTTGTCCAGCCGGTCCCGGATCGGTTCGAAGTCGGGCAGCACGAGGTCCACCCCGGGCTGGTGGTCCTCGGGGAACAGCACCCCGCAGTCCACGATCAGCAGGGCGTCCCGGTGCTCCAGGACGGTCATGTTGCGTCCGACCTCGCCCAGGCCGCCCAGCGGCAGGATGCGCAGCCCACCGTCGACCAGCGGCGGCGGCGGCGCGAGCTCGGGGTGCGGATGGCTCACGACAGGAGCCCAGCCTCGACCAGGTCCGATCGCAGCGCCGAGGTCTGCTGCTCGTCGGCGGGCACCAGCGGGAGGCGAACCGCAGCGCTGGGCAGCACGCCGGCGAGCGCGAGAGCAGCCTTCGCCATGACCGCCCCCTGTCCACGCGTCATGATGCCGCGGATCGCCGGCAGCAGGGTTCGCGCCACCGCCCGGGCCTGGACGACGTCGTTGCGCTCCATCGCAGCCACCATCTCGGCGTGCCGCTGCCCGGCCACGTGACCGACGACGCTGACCATCCCCACGGCCCCGTTCGCCAGGTGAGCCAGGTTGAGTGCGTCGTCGCCGGAGTAGTAGGCCAGCTCGCTGCGCGCCATCACCCAGGCCGAAGCGTACAGGTCGCCCTTGGCGTCCTTCACCGCCACGATGCCCGGATGCTCGGCCAGCCGGACCAGCGTCTCGGTCTCGATCGGGACGCCGCTGCGTCCGGGGATGTCGTAGAGCATGCACGGCAGGTCGGTGGCGTCGGCCACGGCCCTGAAGTGCGCGAGCAGGCCCGCTTGCGGCGGCTTGCTGTAGTAGGGGGTGACCACGAGGAGCCCGTCGGCGCCGGCGGCGGCAGCCTGTGCGGCGAGCACCCGGGAGTGGGCGGTGTCGTTGGTGCCGACCCCAGCCACGACGACGGCGCGCCCACCCACGGCCGCGCACACCGTGGCGACCAGCGCCGACTTCTCCTCGTCGGAGGTGGTCGGGCTCTCCCCGGTCGTCCCATTGACGACCAGTCCGTCGTGGCCGAGTTCGACGAGGCGCTCGGCCAGCGCCGCGGCGACCTCGAGGTCGACCCGCCCGTCGAGGTCCATCGGCGTGACCATCGCGGTCAGCACCCGGCCGAGCACTGGCGGGCTCACGGCGCCACCCGTCCGTTGGCGACGAACGCGGCGTGCGTGATCGGCATCAGTCCTGCCCAGAGGTCCTCGTACTGCTCGGCGACCATCTCGATCTCACGCTGGGGGTAGGACGGGAAGTGGCTGTCGTCGGTGTGGCGGCGCAACGACAGGAAGTTCATGAGCGCGCGCGCGTTCATCGTCACGTACGCCGAGGAGTAGATGGACACCGGTAGCACGGTTCGTGCCACCTCCCTGGCCACCCCGGCCCCCAGCATCCGTTGGTACTGCGCGTAGGCCTCGGCGGTGGCGCGCCGCACCGCGTCGCTGACGACCTCCTGCTGCTGCTGCGTCCCAGGGAGGAACTCGTAGGCGCCGGGCTTGCCGACCTGCACGAGGTTGCGCTGCGGCGCAGGGGTGTAGAACACCGGCTCCAGGACGCGGTACCGACCGCTCTCCTCGTTGTAGGAGCTCATCCGGTGACGCATGTGCTCCCGCCAGACGAAGATCGGGGCAGCCACGTAGAAGGTCATCACCGAGTGCTCGAACGGCGAGCCGTGCCTGTCCCGCATGAGGAAGCGGATCAGCCCGGAGGCCTCGGCGGCGTCGGCGTCGATCGAGGCCCGCGAGCGCTCGCCCTGGGTGGAGACCCGGGCGGCGAACAGGACGTCGGAGTCGGATGCGCTGGCCTTGACGAGCTCGACGCTGACATCGCTGCGGTAGCGCACCTGCGGAGTCGTCGGAGCCGTCGTCACAGTGGGTGAGCCTAGACTCCGCGCGCTCGCCCCGCCGGGGACGCGCCACCTCGCACGGTGTTGGTTGGATGGACCCGTGGCCGAGGACAGCCCCACCTCCGGCGCCGCCCGCAGCGTGCGGGTCGGCTGGGTCGCCGACGCGGCAGCCATGGCAGGCGTCCAGGTGCGAGCCTGGCGCCACGGCTACGCCCGAGCGCTGCCCTCGAGGGTCACCGAGGCGATCGACCCGGACACGGTGACCCGGGCATGGTCGCAGGCGTTGCGGCGTCCGCCCTCGGCCCGCCACCGAGTGCTGGTGGCGCTCGAGCACGGCGAGGTCGTCGGCTTCGCTGCGCTCACCCCTGGACAGGACCCGGACGCCCATCCCGTTCGGGACGCCGAGATGACCGTCCTGGCTGTCGATCCTGCCCATCACCGGGCCGGCCACGGGTCCCGGCTGCTCGCAGCGGTGGCCGACACCGCACGCGCCGACGGCTTCTCCTGGGTCACGACCTGGGTACTGGCTCAGGACGACGCGCTGCGCCGCTTCCTGCTCTCGGCCGGATGGGCACCGGACGGCGCGCATCGGGAGATGCTGCTCTCGACATCCACCGACGGCGACCCCGCCCCCGCCGATGCCACCGACGCTGAGGCGGCGGCCCGGCAGGTGCGCCTTCACACCGCTCTGGAGACGACATGACCCCATCGGACCCCGACGCCGGCACCGCGTCCTTCGGCGGCTTCCCCGTCGCGGCCCTGGACTTCTACGAGGCGCTGGAGGCCGACAACACCAAGGCCTTCTGGACCGAGAACCGCGACGTCTACGAGTCTGCGGTCAGGACCCCGCTGCTGGCGCTGTGCGACCAGATGGCCGAGGAGTTCGGACCCGCCAAGGTCTTCCGCCCGTACCGAGACGTGCGCTTCAGCAAGGACAAGAGCCCGTACAAGACCGCGCAGGGCGCCGTTCTCGGCATGCAGGAGGGAGCCGGCGCGCTGTACGTCCAGCTCAGTGCCGCCGGGCTGCTGGTGGCCGCCGGCTACCACGAGATGGCCGGGGACCAGGTTCAGCGCTACCGCGAGGCTGTCGACGACGAGACCATCGGTGAGCAGCTGGCAGAGGTCATCGCCGGAGTCGAAGACGCCGGCCACACCGTCGACGGCAACCGGCTCAAGACCCGGCCCCGCGGGTACGCCGAAGACCATCCGCGGCTGGACCTGCTGCGCTTCCGCACGCTCACGGCCATGCACGAGTACCCGCCACAGCCGTGGCTGCACACTGCCGAGGCCGCCGAGGTGATCTCCCGGACGTGGCGGGAGATGGCAGCGCTGAACCGATGGCTGCAGGCCAATGTCGGCGCCAGTCGCGCCGAGCGGCGGTGAGGCGCACCCGGGCGAGCCCGGCGACACCGCAGTGGGCCCGTCGGCGGCGCGGCGTGGTCCGCGATGCGGTCGGGGTCGGCGTGGCCACCGGTGCCTACGGTCTGTCCTTCGGGGCGATCGGTGCAGCAGCGGGCCTCACGGTCGCCCAGACGTGCGCGACCTCGGTGCTCATCTTCACCGGGGCGTCGCAGTTCGCCCTGGTGGGAGTGCTCGCCGCCGGCGGGACGCCGGCCGCGGCGGCCCTGACCGCAACCCTGCTGGGCACCCGCAACGCCCTGTACGGCCTGCGGCTGTCCAGCCTGCTGCAGCTGCGCGGCACGTCTCGGTTGGTCGGTGCACAGCTGGTCATCGACGAGTCGACCGCGATGGCCCTGGCGCACGAGGACGACCCGCTGGCCCGCCGGCTGGCGTTCTGGTCCACCGGGTTGGCCGTCTTCGTCCTGTGGAACCTGGCCACGCTCGGCGGCGCCCTGGCCGGCACCGCGCTGGGCGACCCGGAGACGTTCGGGCTGGACGCGGCCGTGCCGGCGGCCTTCCTTGCCCTGCTGTGGCCCCGTCTGACCGACCGCCGCGCCCGGGTGGTCGCGTTGGGGGCGGCTGGCGTGGCCCTGCTGCTCACCCCGGTCGCACCGGCGGGAGTGCCCGTGATGGCCGCCGCGCTGGTGGCCGTCGGGGCCGGGATGGTGTGGCGTGACGCCCTGACCGGGTCCGCCACCGACGAGCGGGGGACGCCGTGACGACGGTGGCGATCGTCGCGGCGGCCGCAGGATGCTACCTGTTCAAGCTGCTCGGCCTGTCGGTACCGGAGTCGGTGCTGGACCGGCCGGTGGTACGGGCCACGGCGATCGCGCTCCCGGTAGCGCTGCTGGCGGCGCTGGCAGCGGTACAGACCTTCGCCTCGGGCGAAGCCCTCGTGCTCGACGCCCGGGCAGCAGGAGTCGTGGCCGCGGTGGTGGCCCTCCTGCTGCGCGCGCCGTTCCTGGTCGTGGTGGGCGTAGCCGCGGTCACCGCCGCGGCCCTACGTGCGCTCGGAGTCGCCTGACCGCCACAGGCGGACGGCCTCGCGCATGCACCCGCGCGCCTGACGCCGCTCGCCGAGGTCGTCGTAGGCCATCGCGAGCCGGTACCAGTGAGCCGGGTTGCCCGGGTCGGCTTCGGCCGCGGCGCGCGAGGACTCGAATGCCGCGGTTGCCGGCTCGCGCGCTACCCGGCCGGACGGACGGCGGGGCAGGTCGTCGACCGGGAGCGCGCCGCGCGCGGCCAGGTCGGCTGCCAGGTGCTGGGTGTCCATGCCGAATCGCACCTCCCGCCACACCAGGCCCGCACCCACCATTGGGAACACCAGGACGGCGACACCCAGCAGCACGCCGACCACGTCGCCAGAACTCACGCCGTCCGTGACGAGCACCACGCCTCGCCACCCGACCAGCACCAGGTAGACCGCCAGCACCGCCACCAGGACGAACGCGACGGTGCGTGCCCTCATCGCCGGGCGACTCCGGCCGCGTCCAGGGCCGGCTCGATGCCGACGGTGAGACCCGGGTGTGTCGGCACCCACCGGACCCCGAGCAGCACCCCCGGCATGAACGACGCCCGGTCCAGCGAGTCGTGGCGGATGGTCAGGATCTCGCCGGCCCCACCGAGGAGGACCTCCTGGTGGGCGACCAGGCCGGTCAGCCGGACCGAGTGCACCGGCACGCCGTCGACGGTGGCTCCGCGCGCCCCAGGCAGCCCGTCCCGGGTGGCGTCCGGGGCTGGACCTCGACCCGCCTGCGCACGCGCCTGCGCCATCCGGGCGGCAGTGCGGGCAGCGGTGCCAGACGGTGCGTCGGCCTTGCCCGGGTGGTGCAGCTCGATGACCTCGACCGAGTCGAAGAACGGGGCGGCCTGCTCGGCGAAGCGCATCATCAGCACCGCACCGACGGAGAAGTTCGGTGCGATCATCACCCCCACCTGGGGGCGTGGCTGCAGCCACTCCTGCACCTGGTCGAGCCGGTCCTGGGTGAACCCGGTCGTGCCGACGACGAGATGCACCCCTTCCTCGATGCCCATCCTCAAGGTGTCCATGACCGCGTCCGGATGGGTGAAGTCGACTGCGACGTCGGCACCGACGCGGGCCAGCTCACGCAGGTCGTCGCCCTGGTCAAGCGACGCGACGAGCTGCAGGTCCGCGGCGTCACCGATCGCCCGGCACGTCTCGCGGCCCATCTTGCCGGCCGCACCCACCACCGCCACCCGCAGCGGTTCCCCCTGGGTGGGTCGGCCCGCGCTCAACTGAGCGCCTCGTGGAACGGTGCGTCGTCGTCGAACGGTCCCACCACCGCCAACGACGCCTGGTGGGTGAACAGCTCCTCGGCGAGCTGGTTCACCTCGTCTGCGGTGACGGCCTCGATGCGACGCAGCACCTCGGACTGGGATGGCAGCTCACCGGACAGCAGCTCTGCCTTGGCCAACCGCGTCATCCGCGACCCGGTGTCCTCCAGCCCCAGGACGAGGGAGCCGCGCAGCTGGCCCTTCGCTCGGGCCAGCTCGTCTTCGGCGATCCCCCCGGTACGCAGGCCGGTGATCTCGCCGGCGATCACCTCGAGGGTCGCTCCTACCTTGTCGGGGTTGCAGCCCACGTAGACGCCGAATGCGCCGGCGTCGGCGAGCGAGGCGAAGAACGAGTACACCGAGTAGGCCAGCCCGCGCTGCTCGCGGACGGACTGGAACAGCCGCGAGGAGGAGCCGTCGCCCAGGACGCTGCTGAGCACGGCGAGCGGCCAGCGGCGCTCGTCGCGCGGCAGACCGGGGTACCCCAGCACGACGTTCGCCTGCTCGGTGGGGCGGGTGCGCACCGCCACCCCGGACGACGCCACCAGGCGGAGCCCGCCGAGCGCCGCCGCCGACCTCGGCGGCGCCGGGCGCGCGTCGTCGGGTGCCCCCAGCGAACCCAGCACGTTGGCCTGGCGGACCAGGCGGACGACATCGGTGTGCTCGAGGTTCCCTGCCGCGGCAACGACCAGGCTGGACGGGGTGTAGCGGGCCCGGTACCAGCGGCGCAGCTGGTCTGGCCGCATCGCCTCGATGGACTCCGCGGTGCCCAGGACGGGCCGTCCCACCGGGTGGGGAGCCCACAGCCCCTGGGTGAACATCTCGTGGACGGTGTCGCCGGGGTCGTCGTCGTTCATGGCGATCTCCTCGAGCACCACGTCCCGTTCGGCCTCGACGTCGTCGTCGGTGACCAGCGACCCGGTCACCATGTCCAGCAGCACGTCCAGCGCGACGGGGAGGGCATCGTCGACTACGCGGGCGTAGTAGCAGGTGAGCTCCTTGGTGGTGAAGCCGTTGAGCTCGCCACCGACCTGGTCGATCTCCGCCGCGATGGCCCGCGCGTCGCGACGGGCGGTCCGCTTGAACAGCAGGTGCTCGAGGTAGTGCGTCGCTCCGGCCAGCGACGCTGACTCGTCCCGGGAGCCGACGCCTGCCCACACCCCGACCGACACCGAGCGCACCGTCGGTATCTGCTCGGTGATCACCCGCAGCCCACCCGGGAGCAGGGTGCGGCGCACGGTCCCCAGCGCAGCCTGAGTCCCGTCTGAGTCCGGGGCGAGCAGGGTGTGGGTGCTGCCCGGATGCTGGGTCGGCAGCGCCCAGCCTGCCTTGCCGGTGGCGCGACGGCGGGTCACGGCGCGGGGGCCTCCGCAGGCTCGCCAGCGGGCTGGCCCTCCTCCACGACTGGCACCAGCGAGAGCTTGCCCCGGTCGTCCACCTCGGAGATCTCCACCATCACCTTGCCGCCGACCGAGAGCACGTCCTCGACGTTCTCCACCCGCTTGCCGCCGGCGAGTGCCCGCAGCTTGGACACGTGCAGCAGCCCGTCCTTGCCCGGCACCAACGAGACGAAGGCTCCGAATGGCACGGTCTTGACGACCGTTCCGAGGTAGCGCTCCCCCACCTGCGGCAGCGTGGGGTTGGCGATCTGGTTGATCATCGCCTTGGCGGCCTCCGCGCTGGGCCCGTCGGCTGCGCCGATGAAGATGGTCCCGTCGTCCTCGATGGCGATCTCGGCACCGGTGTCGTCCTGGATCTGGTTGATGATCTTGCCCTTGGGTCCGATCACTGCGCCGATCTGGTCGACCGGGATCTTGATGGTGATGATCCGTGGCGCGTACGGGCTCATCTCGTCCGGCTCGGAGATCGCCGCGCCCATGACGTCCAGGAGCGTCATACGCGCGTCGCGGGCCTGCTGGAGCGCACCGGCGAGCACCGACGCGGGGATGCCGTCGAGCTTGGTGTCCAGCTGAAGGGCGGTGATGAACTCGCGGGTGCCGGCGACCTTGAAGTCCATGTCCCCGAAGGCGTCCTCCGCGCCGAGGATGTCGGTGAGGGTCACGTATCGCCGCTGGGTGCCGCGCGGCTGCGTGCCGTCGCCGGTCTCGACCTCTCCGGAGATCAGCCCCATCGCGATCCCGGCCACCGGGGCCCGCAGCGGCACCCCGGCGTTGAGCAGCGACATCGTGGAGGCGCACACCGAGCCCATGGACGTCGAGCCGTTGGAGCCCAGCGCCTCGGACACCTGACGGATGGCGTAGGGGAACTCTTCCCGTGCAGGAAGAACAGGGACGAGCGCCCGCTCCGCCAGCGCCCCGTGGCCGATCTCGCGACGCTTCGGCGAGCCCACCCGACCGGTCTCACCGGTGGAGTACGGCGGGAAGTTGTAGTGGTGCATGTACCGCTTGCTGGTCACCGGTGCCAGGGTGTCGAGCTTCTGCTCCAGGCTGAGCATGTTGAGCGTCGTCACACCGAGGATCTGGGTCTCGCCCCGCTCGAACAGGGCCGAGCCGTGCACCCGAGGCAGCACCGACACCTCGGCGGTGAGCGGGCGGATGTCGGTCAGGCCCCGCCCGTCCAGGCGCACCCCGTCGGTCAGCACCCGCTGGCGCACCGCGTTCTTCGTGACCGACCGGAACGCGGCCCCGATCTCCTTCTCGCGTCCGGCGAACCGCTCACCGAGCGCCGCTCCCATGTCGGCGCGCACCGCGTCCAGGGCAGCCTCGCGCTCGATCTTGCCTGGGATGCGAAGCGCGTCGTCCAGGGCATCCCCGGCAGCCTCCGCGACGGCCTGGTAGACGTCCTCGGCGTACTCGGGGTAGGTCGGGTAGTCCGACGTCGGCTTGGCGGCGACTGCGGCGACCTCGGACTGTGCCGCGCACAGTGACCTGATGAACGGCTTGGCGGCCTCCAGGCCCGCAGCGACCACGTCCTCGGTCGGCGCGGTCGCGCCGTCGGCGATCAAGGCCCAGGCGCTGTCGGTCGCCTCGGCCTCGACCATCATCACGGCGACGTCGCCGTCCGGCAGCACGCGACCGGCCAGCACCATGTCGAAAACGGCCCGCTCGAGCTGCTCGACAGTGGGGAAGCCGACCCACTGGTCCTCGATCAAGGCGACGCGTGCCGCCCCGATCGGCCCGCTGAAGGGAAGCCCGGCCAGCTGGGTGGACATCGACGCGGCGTTGATGGCCAGCACGTCGTAGAGGTCCTTCGGGTCCAGCGAGAGCACGGTGACCACGACCTGCACCTCGTTGCGCAGCCCCTTCACGAAGGACGGCCGAAGCGGTCGGTCGGTGAGGCGGCAGGTGAGGATGGCCTCCGTGCTGGGGCGTCCCTCGCGGCGGAAGAACGAGCCGGGGATGCGTCCCGCGGCGTACATGCGCTCCTCGACGTCGACGGTGAGAGGGAAGAAGTCGAAGTGCTCCTTGGGTGCTCGCGAGACGGTCGTGGCCGAGAGCACGACGGTGTCCTCGTCCAGCGAGGCCAGGGCGGACCCCGCGGCCTGTCGGGCTAGCCGCCCGGTCTCGAAGGTGATGCGGCGCTGTCCGAAGCGCCCGTTGTCGATCACCGCGGTCGCGGTGGATTCCTGCTGACCCGTCACGGGCAGCCCTCCTTAGGGCTTCGAGGGGCCGCGCCGGCAGACCGGTCTTCGATGGACGCCCGCGGGCGGAGATGCCCGAGAGCCACGACCGAGGACCGGTGGTCCGGGAGCCGACCCCATGGTGGGTATGAAGTTGTCTGGCGCGTGCGCCAGGTCGTCGAGCGGTCGCGCGACGAGTGCCGTCAGCGGCGCAGACCGAGCCTCTCGATCAGCGCGCGGTAGCGCTCGATCTCGGTATCGCTGAGGTAGTTCAGCAGGCGCCGACGACGGCCGACCATCAGCAGCAGCCCGCGGCGGCTGTGGTGGTCGTGCTTGTGGTCCTTCAGGTGCTCGGTGAGGTGATTGATGCGGTGGGTGAGCAGCGCCACCTGCACCTCAGGGGACCCGGTGTCCCCCTCGGAGCGGGCGTACTCGGACATGATCTGCTGCTTCGTGGCGGCGTCCATGGACATGGCAGGCCCGCTCCTTGTCAAGTCGTTGCGCGGCGCACCCGGGCACGTCCACCGGGGCATGAGGATTCCGCGGCCGATCTCACGGCACCCACCAGGGTATCAGCAGGCCGGACGGCCGGCGGCGTTGCGCAGCCCCTCGGCACCTGACCAGCCGGCTGTCCCGGCGCGGCCGGCGCGTGCACCCCTACGATGCGATGGCCCCCACGATCCACGGCGGAATCGGATCATCAACCCGATGATCCACGGCGGGAAAGGTGCGCCACGAGCACCAGAAGCGCCGTCGATCATGCGCCCGGAGCACCAGAAACGCCGTGGATCAACCAGCCCAGGTCGTGGGGTGCGTCGACCGGGAGCGCGCGGGGGTGGCCGGGCGCGTCGACGCTGTCAGGCTCGGTCGCGCAGCACCGCTCGGGTACGGGCCACGTCGTCGGCCATCTGGTCCAGGAGCGCGGGGACGCTGTCGAAGCGGTGCTGACCGCGTAGCCGTTCCACCAGGCTGACGGCTACCCGCTTGCCGTACAGGTCCAGCCCATCGCCGTCCAGCACGAACGCCTCCACCCGGTGGGCCTGCCCATCGAAGGTCGGGTTGGTCCCCACCGAGACCGCGGCGGCCAGCGGAGGGTCGGGCAGCCCTGGCTCGAGCACCCGCAGGTAGCCGGCGTACACGCCGTCGGCCGGAACGAGCATGCCGGTTGCGACCGCCAGGTTCGCGGTGGGATAGCCGAGCTGACGTCCGCGACGGTCTCCGACGACGACCGGACCCTCGAGCTCGAACAGGTGGCCCAGCACCTCGCCGGCGCTGTGCACATCGCCGACGGACACCCGGCGGCGTACCTCGGTGGACGACCAACGGATCCCGTCATGGCCGACCGGTGGCACGGCCACGGTCTCGAACCCGCGGTCACCTCCCAGCACGGCCAGGACAGCCACGTCCCCCGCCGCCCGGTGGCCGAACCTGAAGTCCTCGCCCACGACTACGACTCGTGCGCCCAGTGCCTCGACCACTACTTCGTCGACGAAGGCCTGCGCGCTCATCGCGGCGACCTGCTGGTCGAATGGCAGCACGAGAACGCCGTCGGCGCCGGCGCGACCGAGCAGCTCGAGGCGGTGACGCAGAGTGGCGACGGCAGGCGGCTGGCTCCCCGGACGCACGACCGCCATCGGATGAGGATCGAAGGTCAGCACCACCAGCGGCACGCCGAGATCGTCGGCCACCTCTCGGGCGCGGCCGAGCACCACCCGATGACCGCGGTGGACTCCGTCGAACACCCCGATCGACACCGCGCACGGGTTCACCAGCCCGTCCGGGGAGACGGACAACTCCTCCAGCGATCGCCACACCCTCACGGCCATCAGGCGCTCACCCCACGAACACCGCCCGCAGAGCGGCGCGAGCACCGCTGTCCTCGGCCACGGCGAGCAGGCCGTGAGTGGGGTCGAGGAGGGCCACCGGGCCGGGGCTTCCGGTCGGGGAGGGCGCGACGCCGTGCCGCACCGCCGCTGCCTCCTGCTCGCCCAGAGTCCGGGTGGGCAGGAAACGCCGGGCTGCCTGTGCCGGGCTGAGCAGGTGTGAGGCCAGCGATGCGGTGGGGTCGTCCAGGGTGACGGCCTCCTCGAGGGTGAACGGGCCGACCCGGGTCCGGCGCAGCGCCGTGAGGTGACCACCGACGCCCAGCGACCGGCCGAGGTCGCGTGCCAGGGCCCGTACGTAGGTGCCTGACGAGCAGGCGACCTGCACGTCCAGGTCCAGCAGCCCGGGGTCGACCGGGCGCATGCCCAGGACGAGGAAGGAGGTCACGCTCACCCGGCGTGGCTTCAGCTCGACGTCCTCCCCGGCTCGGACCCGCTGGTAGGCGCGGCGACCTTCGACCTTGATCGCCGACACGGCGCTGGGCACCTGGTCGATGTCGCCGGTCAGGCGGTCCACGGCGCCCAGCACCTGCTGCACGTCGAGCCCGGCTGCGTCGGCTCGCGCAACCTGCTGGCCCTCGGCATCGTCGGTAGTGGTGCTCAGCCCCAGCCGCATCGTGGCCCGGTACTCCTTGTCGGCGCCCACCAGGTAGTGCAGCAGCCGGGTCGCCGACCCGACACCGAGGACGAGGACGCCGGTGGCGGCCGGGTCCAGCGTTCCGGCGTGCCCCACCCGGCGGGTGCCGAGGCGTCGGCGCACCCGTGCGACCACCGCGTGCGAGGACATGCCGGACGGCTTGTCGACCACGAGGATCCCGCAGAGGGGCCCTTGGGTCATGAGCCGTCCCGGACGTCGCGCACGTCGCCGGCATCGTCGGGCTCGGCGCGCCGATAGGGGTCGGGGTCGCCGGCGTAGGAGGCGTTGCGGGCGGCGGCAGCCACGGCCCGGTCGGCAGCGTGGGCCTCGGCCAGCAGGTCCTCGATGTGCCGGGCGGAGTCGGCCACTGCGTCCAGCACGAAGGTGATCGTGGGGGTGAACTTGATGCCCGTTGCTGCCCCGACCTCGCTGCGGACCAGACCGCGGACGTTGTCCAGCGCGGCCGCCGAGGCGACCTGCTCGTCCTGTCCGCCGAGCACCGTGTAGAACACCGTCGCTTCGCGCAGGTCTCCGGTGACACGCGTGTCGGTGATCGTCACGAAACCCAGCCGGGGATCCTTGACCCGCCGCTCGAGAGTCTCGGCAGCGACCACCTTGATGCGGTCGGCCAGCTTCCTGGCACGCACGTCGTTGACCATGCGTCTCCTCCGTTCAGTCCAGCGGGCCGTGCAGCCGGCGTCTGGTCGCCAACAGCTCGGTCTCCGGGCGCGCAGCCACGAACCGCTCGACCTGGTCGAGCACCTCGGTGCATCGCGCCGGGCCGTCCGCCACCACCGCCACGCCGACCTCGGCACGGCGCAGCAGGTCCTGCTGGTCGGTCTCGGCTGCCGCGACCTCGAACCGCCGTCGCAGGTCGGCCACCAGCGGCCGAACCACCGACCGCTTCTGCTTCAACGAGGACACCTCGCCCAGCAGCAGGTCGCACGCCAGCGTGCCGGTCCACATGGCACCGTCCCGCCTTCCTCGGCTCCCCGCTGACCGCCCGCCGAACCCGGTGTCAGGCCCGCGGCTTCTCCCGCATCTCGAACGTCTCGATCACGTCGTCGACCTGGATGTCGTTGAACGATCCCAGCCCGATACCGCACTCGTAACCGTCGCGGACCTCGGTGGCGTCGTCCTTGAACCGGCGCAGCGAGTCGATCGACAGGTTCTCCGACACCACGATCCCGTCCCGGACGAGCCGGGCACGAGCGTTGCGTCGGATGGTCCCGCTGGTGACGAGGCAGCCGGCGATGTTGCCGACCTTGCTCGACCGGAACACCTCCCGCACCTCGGCCCGGCCGAGCTGCACCTCCTCGAACTCGGGCTTGAGCATGCCCTTGAGTGCGTTCTCGACGTCCTCGAGCGCCTGGTAGATGACCGTGTAGTAGCGGATCTCCACACCCTCGCGGTCGGCGAGCTCAGTGGCCTTGCCCTGCGCCCGGACGTTGAAGCCGATGATCACCGCGTCGGAGGCCGCGGCCAGCATGACGTTGGTCTCGGTGATGGCACCCACGCCGCGGTCGATGATCCTCAGGTCGACCTCCTCGCCCACGTCGATCTTGAGCAGGGCGTCCTCGAGGGCCTCGACGGCTCCGGACACGTCGCCCTTGAGGATGAGGTTGAGCGTCTCCACCTTGGACTTCTCCAGGAAGTCCTCGAGCGTGACCCGCTTGCGCGCCTTGGCCAGTGCCGCGTTGCGCTCCATGGCCTCGCGCTTCTCCGCGATCTGGCGTGCGGTGCGCTCGTCCTCGGTGGCCAGGAACGTGTCCCCCGCTCCAGGGACCGCGGTCAGCCCGAGCACCTGCACCGGACGGGCCGGACCGGCCTGGTCCACTGGGTCGCCGTTCTCGTCGAGCATCGCCCTGACCCGGCCGTAGGCCTGGCCACAGACCACGGCATCCCCGACGTGCAGCGTGCCACGCTGGATGAGCACCGTGGCCACCGGGCCACGGCCGCGGTCGAGGTGGGCCTCGATCGCCACTCCGCGGGCGTCGGTGTCGGGGTCGGCGCGCAGCTCCAGCGCGGCGTCAGCGGTCAGCAGCACCGCCTCGAGCAGCTCGTCGATTCCCGTGCGCTTGAGCGCGGACACGTCGACGAACATCGTCTCGCCGCCGTACTCCTCGGCCACGAGCCCGTACTCGGTGAGCTGCTGGCGGATCTTGGCGGGGTTGGCGCCCTCCTTGTCGACCTTGTTGACCGCGACGACGATCGGCACATCCGCGGCATGTGCGTGGTTGAGCGCCTCGACCGTCTGAGGCATCACGCCGTCGTCGGCGGCCACGACGAGGACAGCGACATCGGTGACCTTGGCTCCTCGGGCCCGCATCGCCGTGAAGGCCTCGTGGCCCGGGGTGTCGATGAAGGTCAGAGCGCGGTCGACGCCCTCGTGGCCGATGTGCGTCTGGTAGGCACCGATGTGCTGGGTGATTCCTCCAGCCTCGCCGGCTACCACGTTGGCGCCGCGGATGGCATCGAGCAGCTTGGTCTTGCCGTGGTCCACGTGGCCCATGACGGTGACCACAGGAGGACGTTCCGGCGCATCGGCGACCTCCTCGACGTCCAGGTCGATGTCGAAGGACTCCAGCAGCTCACGGTCTTCGTCTTCGGGCGAGACGATCTCGAGGTCGTAGCCGAGCTCGGCGCCGAGGAGCCGGAAGGTCTCCTCGTCCACGCTCTGGGTGGCGGTCACCATCTCACCGAGGGCGAACAGCACCTGGACCAGGGATGCCGGGTCGGCAGCGATCTTGTCGGCGAAGTCGCTGAGCGACGCCCCGCGAGGCATCCGGATGGTCTGCCCGTTGCCCCGAGGCACCCGCACGCCCCCGATGACGGGAGCCTGCATGTTGTCGAACTCCTGGCGGCGTTGCTTCTTGCTCTTGCGGCCGCGCTGCGGCCGCCCTCCGGGTCGGCCGAACGCTCCGGCCGTACCGGGCCGACCACCGCGACCGGCGCCCGGCCGACCACCACCAGCGCCGAACGGAGCTCCGGTGCCGGTGCCGGGACCCGCACCACGGCCCCGCTGCCCGGGGGCTGCCGTGCCGCGCCCGCCGGGACGGCCCTGTCCCGCGGGGGCCGGACGTCCGGCCGGACGGGGCGGCATCATGCCCGGGGTGGGCACCGCACCACCGGCACCTGGAGCGCCGCCGGCACCCGGACGGCCACCAGGGCGCGTCCCCGGCCGCGGCATCCCGGTTGTCCCGCTGCTATAGGGGTTGTTCCCCGGACGTGGCGCAGGGCGCTGCGCGGAACGGGTCTCCGGGCTGGTGAACGGGTTGTTCCCAGGACGAGGCGCACGTGGACGGGGACCGGCCGGCTTGGGGCCAGGCGCGGGCCGAGCGGCCTGGGGCGGCGCTCCCGGCGCGCGAGGCGCCGCGCCAGGCTGGTCCGCGGGCCGCGCCAAGGTGGGCGGCACGACCAGGGGCTGTGGGGTGACCGGGGGCTCGACCGGCGCGGCGGTGGGTGCCGCCGCGGTGGGCTCGCCCACTGCCGGCTGTGCCGGGGCGGCGGCCGGCGGGGCGGCTGCCTTCGCCACCGGTGCCTTTGGCGTGGCCGCCTTGCCGGGGGCCGCCGTGCCAGGAGCCGCCTTGCCCGGAGCCGCCTTGCCGGGTCCGGGCGTCGTAGGCGCAGCACCCGCCGGGGCCGCTCCCGCCGGCGTAGGAGCCTGCGCGGCGAGGGCGTCGCGCAGCCGCTTCGCCACGGGCGGCTCGACCGTTGATGATGCCGATCGGACGAACTCGCCGATCTCGTTCAGCTTGCTGAGGACGATCTTGCTGTCGATGTCGAACTCTTTCGCGAGTTCGTAGACCCGGACCTTTGCCACTGCTCTCCTTCTCGGCCCGGGTCATGGCGCCCGGACCGTCAGCCGGTGTTGGTACTCATTGCTGCATGCTCATCGCGCACTCTGGTGCGTCACGGTGCTTCTCCTTCGGTTCGTCCCTCGCCGTTGGTGCCGACCCTGCGGGCCACCTCCTCGACGTAGCGCCGGACCTCGCTCGTGTCCACCGGCCCGTCGAGCCGGAGGGCCCGGGTGAACGCCCGACGGCGTTCGGCCAGGTCCAGGCACCCGAGGTCGGGATGCAGGTGCGCACCCCGACCCGGGAGGCGTCCCCGCAGGTCGAGGCGAAGGGCAACTGGCTGCCCGCCGCCTGACACCACGCGGATCAGGTGGGAACGGTCCTCTCGCTGCCGACAGCCGACGCAAGTCCGTTGCGGGACGTGCAACGACCGCCGACGCGAGTGGTATTCCGTCAAGGAGTCTACCGCGCCGCGTCGGGAGTTTCGTCCGGACGGATGTCGATGCGCCATCCGGTGAGCCGAGCGGCGAGCCGGGCGTTCTGCCCCTCCTTGCCGATGGCCAGGGACAGCTGGTCGGCCGGCACGAACACCCGCGCCGCTTTGGCGACCGGATCCACCACCTGGACGCTGCGTGCCCGAGCCGGGGACAGCGCGTGCGCCACCAGCTCCGCGGGGTCGTCCGACCAGTCGACGATGTCGATCTTCTCCTGGTTGAGCTCAGCCATCACCGCCCGCACCCGGGCTCCCATGGGCCCGATGCAGGCACCCTTGGCGTTGACGCCGGGCCGGGTCGCCCGGACCGCGATCTTGGACCGGTGGCCCGCCTCACGGGCGATCGCGGCGATCTCGACAGTTCCGTCGGCGACCTCGGGCGCCTCGAGCGCGAACAGCTTCTTGACTAGGCCGGGGTGGCTTCGAGAGACCGTCACGATCGGCCCTCGCATCCCTTTGCGGACCTGAAGGACGTAGCAGCGCAGCCGCGTCCCGTGGGGGTAGCGCTCGCCAGGTACCTGCTCCTGCACCGGAAGGGCCGCCTCCACGTCCCCGATCTTGACCAGTACCGAGCGCGGGTCGGGTCCCTGCTGGACGACGCCCGAGGCGATCTCACCTTCCAGCGTGAGGAACTCGCCGTAGGTCTGCTCCTCCTCGAGCTGACGCAGGCGGTGGCGGATCGCCTGGCGAGCGGTCATCGCCGCGACCCGGTCGAAGCCCTCGGGTGTGTCGTCCCACTCCCGAAGCACCTCGGCGCCCTCGCCGAGCTCCTGCGCCCACACGGTCACGTGCCCGGTCCTGCGGTCCAGCTCGACGCGCGCATGAGGCTGCGCTCCGGGCGCGCGTCGGTAGGCGGCGAGCAGAGCAGTCTCGATCGTCTCGGCGAGGGTCTCGAACGGCACGCCCTTCTCGTTCTCGATGACGCGCAGCAGCTTCAGGTCGACGTCCATCGCTCACCGTCCCTCGCCCTCGTCGGCGTGCCGGGTGAGCTCGACCTGGACGACGGCCGAGCGGATCTCGGCGTAGGGCACGTCCACGGTGGTGCCCTCCTGCCGCAGCCCGGCCCGGGTGTCGTCGGAGTCGACGAGCCGGCCCTGCACGACCGAGCCGTCCAGGCGCACCACCCGCACCAGGCGGCCTGCGCTGCGGGCCCAGTGGCGGGGCTCGGTCAGCGGACGAGCCACCCCCGGGGAGGACACCTCGAGCGTGTAGGCACCCGGCCCCAGCAGGTCGTCGTCGGCGTCCAGCACGGTCGAGACCAGTCGGGACACCTGCGCACACTCGTCGAGGCTGACACCGCCGTCCTTGTCCACCACCACCCGGACCAGACGTCGACGTCCCGCCGGGGTCACGACCAGGTCCTCGAGGTCGTACCCGGCCGCCGAGACGACGGGTGCCAGCCGCTGCCGCAACTGGACCGCCGCTGTGGCCGCCTGCACTGGGCCTCCTCTGGTGTCGTCGCGGTCGTCTCCGGCGGAGCCGACCGACGCGCTCGATCAGGTTACCCAGCGCCGGCCGCGGCGCCGATGCGCCCGGTCAGGGCGCTGACCGCGTCCTGGACGGGCACGGTGCTGCGCTGCCCGCTGCGGCGGTCCCGCACCTCCACCAGCCCCTCGCGCAGTCCCCGGCCCACCACCAGGATCAACGGCACGCCGATGAGCTCGGCGTCGGCGAACTTCACACCTGCTGAGCCGGGACGGTCGTCGAGCAGCACGTCGAACCCGGCCGCGGAGACGCCCGCTGCGATGTCGGCGGCCGTCGCCGTCACGGCCTGGTCCTTGCCGGCCGCCACGACGTGCAGGTCGGCGGGGCTGACCATCGCCGGCCAGCACAGGCCGAGGTCGTCGTGGGTCTGCTCGGCGATGGCGGCGACCAGGCGCGAGACACCGACGCCGTAGGAGCCCATGGTGACCACGACCTGCCGTCCGACCTCGTCCTGCACGGTGAGGTCGAGCGCCTCGGCGTACTTGCGGCCGAGCTGGAAGATATGTCCGATCTCCAGCCCGCGAGCGATCTCCAGCGCCCCGCCGCAGCGGGGGCAGGGGTCGCCGTCGCGCACCTCGGCGGCCTCCACGGTGCCGTCGGCGCGGAAGTCCCGCCCGGCGACGAGGTCGAACACGTGGCGTCCGGCCTGGTTGGCCCCGGTGATCCACCGAGTGCCGGGTACCACGCGGGGGTCGACCAGGTAGCCGATCCCGGCCGCCGCGTCGGCACCGAGGATCTGTGGGCCGATGTAGCCCCGCACCAGGAGGGGATGGGCGGTGAAGTCCTCGTCGCCGAACGGCTCCGGGACAGCGGGGGCCAGGCTGGCACCGAGCCGCTTGAGGTCCACCTCACGGTCGCCGGGGACGCCCACCACGAGCGGCTCGCGCCGCCCGTCGGGGTGGCGCAGCGTGAGCACCACGTTCTTGAGGGTGTCCGCCGCGGTCCAGTCCCGGTCCGGGCGACGCAGGTCCTCGCGCGCGTTCGCCAGGCCGACGAGCGTCTCGATGGTCGGGGTGTCCGGGGTGTCCTCCACGTGGGCGGGCGGGACGGACTCGGCGCTGGGATGCTCGGGCTCTGGGGTGAGCACTGCTTCGGTGTTGGCGGCGTAGTCGCAGACGGTGCAGCGGACGTAGTGGTCCTCCCCCACCTCGGTCGGGAGCAGGAACTCCTCGCTGGCCGAGCCACCCATGGCCCCGGACACCGCCGAGACGATCACGTAGTCCAGCCCGAGCCGGTCGAACAGCCGACAGTAGGCGTCCCGATGGGCCTGGTAGGAGGCCTCCAGCCCGGCGTCGTCGAGGTCGAAGGAGTAGGAGTCCTTCATCAGGAACTCCCGGCCGCGCAGCAGCCCGGCCCGCGGCCGAGGCTCGTCGCGGAACTTCCACTGGATCTGGTAGATGCTCACCGGAAGGTCCTTGTACGAGGAGTACAGGTCCTTGACCAGCAGGGTGAACATCTCCTCATGGGTGGGGGCGAGAAGGTGGTCGGCACCGCGGCGGTCGACCAGCCGGAACAGGTCCTCGCCGTAGTCGGTCCACCGGCCGCTGCGCTCGTAGGGCTCCCGCGGCAGCAACGCCGGGAAGTGCACCTCCTGGAAGCCCGCGGCGTCCATCTCCTCCCGCACGACCTGCTCGACCTTGCGCAGCACCCGGTAGCCCAGCGGCAACCAGGTGTACCCGCCGGGTGCGGCTCGGCGGATGTAGCCGGCGCGCACCAGCAGCCGATGACTGGGGACCTCCGCGTCGGCGGGGTCCTCACGCAGGGTGCGCAGGAACAGCTGGGACATCGCCAGGATCACCGGTCACTCCTGTCCAGGTGGGCGTCGCGACGGCGCGGAGTCGGTCGCGGGCCGCGAGGATATCGGCCCCGCCCACTACCGTGCGCTGCATGACATCGGTCGCGCCGTACGGCTCCTGGCCCAGCATCGTCTCCCCCGCCGACGTCGTGGCAGGTGCGTCGGTCCCGACGGCGCTGTGGGCGGCCGACGGCATCGTGTGGTGGAGCGAGACCCGACCGCAGGAGTCCGGGCGGGAGGCGATCGTGCGGCGCGACGGCGACGGGACGCTGCACGAGGTGCTCCCCGCGGGATTCAACGCACGAACCCGGGTGCACGAGTACGGCGGGGGCGCGTGGTGGGTCTCCGACGAGACTGTGTTCGCCACCTCGTGGGAGGACCAGCGGCTGTATCGGGTGGCGCCCGGGCACGACCCGGAGCCGATCACCCCGGAGCCGCCGTCCAGGCACGCCTGGCGCTACGCCGACGGACGGGTCACGCCCGACGGACGCTGGGTGGTCTGCGTCCGGGAGCGGCACGAGGGCCCGCAGGTGTCCACCGACGTGCACAACGAGATCGTCGCGGTGCCTGCGGACGGGACCGCCGAACCCGTGGTGCTGTTCTCCGACACCGACTTCGTCGCGGCGCCGCGCATCTCCCGCGACGGGCGGCAGCTGGCCTGGCTGACCTGGAACCACCCCAACATGCCGTGGGACGCATCTGAGCTCTGGGTGGGCCGGCTCGACGAGCACGACGGGCTGCTCCACCTGTCCGACTCCCGGCGCGAGGCGGGGGGAGCCGGGGAGTCGCTGGTGCAGCCCGAGTGGGGTCGGCACGCCGCGCTGCACGTCTGCTCCGACCGCTCGGGGTGGTGGAACGTCTACCGGGTGGACGGTGTCGACCGGCTGACTCCGCTGGCACCGGCGGAGTCCGAGGTGTCGTTCCCGGCGTGGACGCTGGGCCAGTCGCGGTACGCGGTGGCCCCGGACGGTGCCGTCGCCATCGTGCACGACCAGGCGCTGGACACCGTCCTCACCACGGCGCCCGAGGGCGCCCAGCGCAGCGAGCGGGTGCTCCCGCTGCAGTCGGTGACCAGGCTGGCCCACGACGGAACCGCGCCGGTCGGGATCGTGGCCTTCTGCGACCGCCCCACCGAGATCCGCCGCCTGGGCGACGAGCCGACGGTGCTGCGCCCCGGAACCGGCCACGAGCTGCCGCCGAGCTGGGTGTCGCTGCCGGTGCGCGTGTCGTTCCCGACCACGGCGGGCCAGCACGCCTACGCCTGGGTGTACGAGCCCCGCAACCCCGACGTCGGGGCCGAGCCGGGTACCCTCCCGCCGCTGGTGGTGCGCGTCCACGGTGGACCGACGTCGGCGGCACGTCCGGCGTACTCCCTCGACGTCCAGTTCTGGACGTCGCGCGGTTTCGTCGTCGCCGACCTCGACTACCGCGGCAGCACCGGGTACGGACGACCCTTCCGCGAGCTGCTGCACGGGCAGTGGGGCGTCGCCGACGTCGAGGACGCTCGCGCCCTGGCCACGCATCTGTCGTCGCGGGGACTGGTCGACGCGACGCGCATGGCCATCCGTGGTGGCAGCGCCGGTGGGTTCACGACGCTCCTGGCGACGCTTGTCTCCGACGACTTCGCTGCCGGTGTCTCCTACTTCGGCGTGACCGACATCCGAGCCCTGGTGGAGACCACCCACAAGTTCGAGTCCCGCTACTTCGAGTCCATCGTCGGACCGTGGCCGGAGGCTGCCGACCGCTACACCGAGCGCTCCCCGATCACCCACGCCGGCCAGGCACGCACGCCGACACTGGTGCTGCAGGGCCTCGAGGACGCCGTCGTCCCCCCGGCCCAGGCCGAGGTCATCGTGGCCGCGCTGCGTGACAAGCAGGTGCCGCACGCGTACCTGCCCTTCGAGGGCGAGCAGCACGGGTTCCGGATCGCCGCGAACCAGGTCCGCGCACTGCAGGCCGAGCTCTCCTTCTACGGCCAGGTCCTCGGCTTCACCCCGGCCGAGGAGCTCGAGCCTGTGGCACTCGAGTTCGCCGAGAACCTGCCGCGCCGCTAGCCCTGGACACCGCAGCTGGATGCGCGAGGGCGCGTGCCATGGCCTTGCTTGCCTCCGCATGCGGCTGGCTGGCGGTGCTCGCCCCGTCCTGACCATGATCAAAGCGCCCTGGTGGTGGCTGACCCTTGATCACGGCGCCCTGGTGGTGGCTGACCCTTGATCACGGCGCCCTGGTGGTGGCTGACCCTTGATCACGGCGCCTGCGTGGTGGTGGTCGTGATGATCAGGGCGCCGTGGGTGTCGTCATAGCGACACCTACGGCGCTCTGACGCGACGATCCACCACACCTGGGGCGCCGTGATCATGCTCCAGGCACCACAACCCCGCCCTGATCACGACCGACGCAGCACGGACCACCCCTGGCACCGACGACGACCCGGCATGCCTTGATGCAACCAGCCAGGACCCGGGCTAGAACAGCACGCTGGCGAGGATGCCCACCTCGGTGAACCCCACGGCCCGGTAGGACGCACGTGCACGGACGTTGTAGTCGTTGACGTAGAGGCTGACGACCGGGGCGTGGTCCCGCAACGCCTGCTCGACGACGGCTGCCATCCCCGGCTCGGACAGCCGGCGGCCCCGCAGGTGGGGATGCACCCACACGCCCTGCACCTGGCAGGCATGACGGGACACCGCGCCCACCTCGGCCTTGAACACCACCCTCCCGTCCTCGATGCGGGCGTAGGCCCGGCCGGTGTGGACCAGTTCGCTGACCCTGGCGTGGTAGAGCGCCGCACCACCGTCGGCGCGGGGATCGACACCCACCTCCTCGGTGAACATCGCCACCGCCGCCGGCATCAGCACGGGGATCTCCTCCGGCCGCACCAGCCGGACCGCAGGGTCGGGCCGCACCGGACCCACCCGATCGGTCGCCATCAGCGGTTGTCGGGGACGCACCTCGCGTGGGGGGCCCCACGACGGGCTCACCATCTGCGCCATCCGCAGCACCGCCTCCGACGGGCCGACGATGGACGAGGAGCGTCGGCCCTGCCGGGCCGCCCGGGCAGCGAACGCCGCCAGCGCAGGCGGGGTGGGAGCCACCGGCACCAGGTTCGCGCCGACGTAGCACAGCGAGACCAGCTCGAGCCCCTCCCAGTAGCCCCACAGCTCGCCTGCGTGGGTGAGTGCCTCGATGCCTGCGACGTCCAGGCGGGCAGCGACGAAGACGTTCGTGACGGGATCGGCGTCCAGCAGCCGTCGGACCTCCGGCAGGTCACGGGGGGCCAGCGAGCGGGTCTCACCGGTGGCCTGCAGCGTCACGACGGGGCCCAGCCGATGGGATCAGCCGACGCTGACGGTCGGGCCGGAGGAATCCTGGGACGAGGGCATCTCCTCGGCAAGGCGCATGGCCTGTTCGATGAGTGTCTCGACGATCCGGCTCTCCGGGACGGTGGCGATCACCTCGCCCTTGACGAAGATCTGCCCCTTGCCGTTGCCCGAGGCCACCCCGAGGTCGGCCTCGCGGGCTTCCCCCGGGCCGTTGACCACGCAGCCCATGACCGCGACGCGTAGCGGGACCTCCATGCCCGCCAGACCGGCGGTCACCTGCTCGGCCAGTGTGTAGACGTCCACCTGGGCTCGCCCGCAGGACGGGCAGGACACGATCTCCAGGCGCCGTGGACGCAGGTTGAGCGACTCGAGGATCTGCAGCCCGACCTTGACCTCCTCGACCGGTGGAGCCGACAGCGACACCCTGATCGTGTCGCCGATACCCCTGCTCAGCAGGGCACCGAAGGCGACAGCGGACTTGACCGTGCCCTGGAACGCCGGGCCGGCCTCGGTCACCCCGAGGTGAAGCGGGTAGTCGCACTGCTCGGCCAGCAACTCGTAGGCGCGCACCATGACCACCGGGTCGTGGTGCTTGACCGAGATCTTGAAGTCCCGGAAGCCGTGCTCCTCGAACAGGCCGGCCTCCCACAGCGCCGACTCGACCAGCGCCTGCGACGTCGGCTTGCCGTACTTGGCCAGCAGTCGCTTGTCCAGCGAGCCCGCGTTCACGCCGATGCGGATGCTGACCCCGGCCTGTCTGGCCGCCTGGGCGATCTCGCCGACCCGGTCGTCGAACCTCTTGATGTTGCCCGGGTTCACCCGCACGGCTGCGCAGCCGGCTTCGATTGCCGCGAAGACGTACTTGGGCTGGAAGTGGATGTCGGCGATGACGGGGATCTGCGACTTGCGGGCGATCTCCGGCAGCGCGTCGGCGTCGTCCTGGCTCGGCACCGCCACCCGGACGATGTCGCAGCCGGTCGCGGTGAGCTCGGCGATCTGCTGCAGCGTGGCGTTGACGTCCGTGGTGGGAGTGGTGGTCATGGACTGGACCGAGATCGGTGCGTCCCCGCCGACGAGCACCTTGCCGACACTGATCTGCCGGCTGGGCCGCCGCGGGGCGAGCACCGGTGCAGGTGCGCTCGGCATGCCGAGACCGACCTTGGCCGAGGGGGACGCGCTCATGAGGTCATCATGCCTTCTGCAGAGGTCGTGACAGCGTCACCATTGTCGGTCACCTCGGTCAGCCGGGAAGCCTGACCGGGTTGACGATGTCGGCGTAGAGCAGCAGGGCGGCCATGGCGATGAGCAGGATGGCGGCCCCGTAGGCCAGCGGCAGCCCCTTGGCCACGTCCACCGGCCCCGGTTGGGGGCGCCCGGTGAGTCGCGCCCAGCCGCGCTTGATGCCCTCCCACACGGCACCGGCGATGTGCCCGCCGTCCAGCGGCAGCAGCGGGATCAGGTTGAACACCGCGATGGCCAGGTTGAACGAGGCGAGCAGCGCGATGAACCCGGCGATGCGTCCGGAGATCGGCGCCTGGTCGTCAGAGGCGATCTCCCCACCGATGCGACCCGCACCGACGACACCGACCGGGCCGCACAGGTCGCGCTCGGCGTCCCCGAAGGCGGCGTTCCAGACCCCGACCATGCGGGCGGGGACGCCGAGGACCGCCTCGACGGTGCGTCCGGTGAAGGACGCCACCTCGGCCGCCACCGCCGTCGGCCCGAGCCTGGTGGTCTCGAACGTCGGCCCCACGCCCAGGAACCCCACGGGGACGGTGGGGCTGCACGGGTCCTGCGGGTCGGAGTACCGCTGCGACACCGTCAGGGTCGGGGTGAGGACGATCTCGCGTCCGTCCCGGACGACGACGATCTCGACCTGCTCACCACCGTTGTCACGGATGAGCGTGGTCAGCTGGTCCCACTCGGTGATGGCCTTGCCGTCGAAGGCCACGATCTCGTCACCGGCACGGAAGCCCGCCTCGGCCGCCGGGGTGGCCGGGTCGTCCGGCCCGCACTCGACGGGACCGGTCTGGCCGGACTCCACCGACACCACGCACTGCGACACCGAGGCCACGGTCGGGGTCGGCACCGCGGTGCCGAAGCCCATCAGGACTACCGCGAACAGAAGCGTGCCGAGCAGGAGGTTCATGGCCGGCCCGCCGGTCATGATGATCAGCTTCTGCCACCACGGCTTGGCGTAGAACACGCGGTCGGCGTCGGCGACCGTGACCTCCTGCAGCGAGCCCTGCCGTGCGTTCTCCACCATCGACTGGAACGGCCCGGTGCTGGCCTGGCGCAGCCGGCTGGGGTCGCTGCCCGGCAGGGGCGGCAGCATGCCGATCATCCGGACGTAGCCGCCGAGCGGAATCGCCTTGATGCCGTACTCGGTCTCGCCGCGGCGGCGGGACCACACCGTGGATCCGAATCCCACCATGTACTGGGTGACCTTGACCCCGAACCACTTGGCCGGCAGCAGGTGGCCGATCTCGTGCAGGGAGATCGAGACCATCAGCCCGACGAGGAAGACCAGGAAGCCCACGACGGCCAGCAGGTCCATCGCCTACGCCCCCGTCCTGCTCGCGTGCTCGTCGGCGCGTATGCGCGCCCAACCGTCCGCCTGCTCAACGTCGTCCAGTGTGTCCACGTTCCCGACGGGGTGCTCGGCGAGGACCGCGTCGATCACCTCCACGATGCGCGGGAACGGCAACCGGCCGGCCAGGAACGCCTGCACCGCGACCTCGTTGGCCGCGTTGTAGACCGCCGGAGCCGTGCCCGCCGTGGCGGCGGCCTGGCGAGCCAGGCGCACCGCGGGGAAGGCCTCGTCGTCCAGGGGGAAGAACTCCCATGCGGTCGGGCTGGTCCAGTCGCAGGCCGGAGCAGCATCGGCGACGCGGTCGGGCCAGGCCATCGCCAGCGCGATAGGGATGCGCATGTCGGGTGGGCTGGCTTGCGCCATGGTGGAGCCGTCGACGAACTCGACCATCGAGTGGACGACCGAGGACGGGTGGACAACCACGTCCACCTGGTCAAGCGGCACACCGAACAGCAGATGGGCCTCGATGACCTCGAGCCCCTTGTTGACCAGGGTGGCGGAGTTCGTCGTCACCAGCGGGCCCATCGACCAGGTCGGGTGGGCCAGCGCCTGCTCGGGAGTGACCGTGGCGAGCTCGGCGCGGCTGCGGCCCCGGAACGGCCCGCCGCTGGCGGTCAGGATCAACCTGCGGACCTCGTGCATCCGGCCGGAGCGCAGGCACTGGGCCAGCGCGCTGTGCTCGCTGTCGACCGGCACGATCTGCCCGGGCTTCGCCGCACCCATGACCAGCGGGCCGCCGACGATCAGCGACTCCTTGTTCGCCAGCGCGAGCGTGGCGCCGGACTCCAGCGCGGCCAGCGTGGGCCGCAGCCCGGCTGCCCCGGCCAGCCCGTTGAGGACCACGTCGCAGGGGGTGGCGGCAAGCTCTGTCGCAGCGGCCGGGCCGGTGAGGATCCGTGGGACCTCGAAGTGCCCCAACGCGTACCCACGCCGCTGGGCCTGTGCGTAGAAGGCCAGCAGCAGGTCGTTGGCCGCGGAGGCCCGCGCAACGGCCACCGTCCCGACCCTGTGGTCGAGGGCCTGCCTGGCCAGCAGGTCGGGGTCGCTTCCCTCGGCCGCGAGCCCGACGATGCGGAACCTGTCGGGGTTGCGCGCGGCGATGTCCAGGGCCTGGGTCCCGATGGAGCCCGTCGACCCCAGCAGCACCACCGTCCGCGCGTCCGCCACCCTCCCAGTGTCCCCCACACCTCGCGATCTTGACGTTACGGTCGACCGCTGGGCCCCTGCCGCCGCGATCTTGACGTTACTGTCGACCTGCGGCCCCGTAGTCGACAGTTTCGTCAAGATCGGCGAGTCGGGGCGCGAGAGTCGTCCGGGCGGCGCAAGGTGGGCTGTGGACGGGGGACGCCGACCCTGGTCAGGCAGCGCCACGCTTGGTTCGTGCCCGCGCGAGCTCCTATCCCCGACGAGCTGTGCCACGGACCGTTCACGACGTCGATGGCCTCCGCCGCGGGCGTCCCCTCTCAGCGCCTGCGCAACAGCTCCTACCGGCGCCTCTACCGCGACGTCCACGTCGTGGCCCAGCTTCCCCTCACGCTCGATGTGCGTTGCCGGGCGGCTCTGCTGGTCATGCCTCCCGAGACCGTCTTGAGCCACTGGACGTGCCTGGCGCTGCGCGGCCTGGACTACGAGCAGGGCAGGGACCAGTTGCACGTCACACCTCCACCGTCCGCGTCACGACCTCGCCACCAGGAAGGGATCCGAGTCCATGAGCGCAGCGGAGCCAGCCCCTCCGTCCTCGTACGCGGGATCCCCGTGTCCGGGGCTGCGCGCACCTTCGTCGACATGGCGGCGCTCGTCCCGGAGGACGAGCTGGTGGTGATCGGCGATCACCTGCTGCGCCGGGCCGGCGGGCTCGATGCCCTTGTCAACGGGCTGGCGCATGAACGCGGCCAGCGATTCGTCCTGCGGGCGCGACGAGTGCTTCCGCACCTTCGTGAGGGCGTGGACTCCCCGCAGGAGACCCGGCTCCGGCTGCGCATCGTTCGGTTCGGCCTACCCGAGCCGGAGGTCAACGTCACGGTGCGGGACCGCGCCGGGGGCTGGTTGGGTCGGGCCGAGCTCGGGTACCGCAAGGAACGTGTGCTGATCCAGTACGAGGGCGACATCCATCGCACGGATCGTCGTCAGTGGCGCAAGGACATCGCGCGAGACGAGGCCTACCGTGGCGAGGGCTGGGCAGTGCTGCGCGCGACAGCCGACGACGTCGAGCGACCTCGGCGCTTCTGCATGCGTCTGCAACGCCTCCTGACCGCGGCTCACCAAGCAGCGTGACCACCCCAGCCCCGCCCGTCAGCACCGCCCCGTCGGGACGATCTTGACGAAAGCGCGCCATGCCGGGCCGGGGACCGCGCGTGGTGACTAGAGGCCGCCGATGCCGACGTACTTCGTCTCGAGGTACTCCGAGATGCCCTCGCGGCCGCCCTCGCGACCGAAGCCGGAGGCCTTGACCCCCCCGAACGGGGCCGCCGGGTTGGAGATCACCCCGGCGTTGAGCGCCACCATGCCTGACTCGAGTCTCTCGCTGACCCGCAGCGCCCGGGCGAGATCCTGAGTGAAGACGTAGGAGATCAGGCCGAACTCGGTCGAGTTGGCCCGGCGCAGCGCCTCGTCCTCGCTGGAGAAGCGGACCACCGGGGCCACCGGTCCGAAGATCTCCTCCCGACTCACCCGCGCGGCCTCGGGCACGTCGAGCAGCACGGCGGGGGCCAGGAAGAACCCCGGCCCGTCCAGAGCCGAGCCGCCGGTGAGAACCCGCGCACCGTGGTCGGTGGCGTCGGACACCAGCGCCAAGATGTCCGCCCGCGCCTTCTCGTTGATGACCGGCCCGACCTGGACACCCTCCTCGACGCCACGTCCGACCTTCAGCCTCGCCAACCGGTCGGCAAGCCTGGACGAGAACTCCTCGGCCACCTCGTCGGCCACCAGGAACCGGTTGGCCGCGGTGCATGCCTCTCCTACGTTGCGCATCTTCGCCTGCACGGCACCCTCCACCGCCGCGTCAAGATCGGCGTCGGCGAAGACGAGGAACGGGGCGTTCCCGCCCAGCTCCATCGACACCCGCAGCAGCTGCTGCGCCGACTGCTCCACCAGCCGCTGTCCCACCCCGGTAGACCCGGTGAACGAGAGCTTGCGCGCCCGAGCGTCCCTGATCAGCGGTTCCATCACAGCCCCGGACGACCGTGTCGTGACCACGTTGAGCACCCCGTCGGGCAGTCCCGCCTCGGCCATGATCCCGGCCAGTGCGAGCATCGACAGCGGGGTCTCCGCGGCCGGCTTCACCACCATCGTGCAGCCCGCGGCCACGGCCGGCCCGATCTTGCGGGTGCCCATGGCCATCGGGAAGTTCCACGGCGTGATCAGCAGGCAGGGCCCCACCGGCTGCTGCATCACCAGGATCCGCTTGTCCCCGGCCGGGGCCACCCGGTAGTCCCCGTGGATGCGTACTGCCTCCTCAGCGAACCAGCGGAAGAACTCCGCCGCGTACACGATCTCCGCCCGCGACTCGGCCAGCGGCTTGCCCATCTCCAGGGTCATCAGCAGGGCCAGGTCGTCCAGCCTGTCGTGCAGCATCCCGAACGCGCGACGCAGGATCTCGCCTCGCTCCCGCGGGGCGGTGGCGGCCCACCCCGGCTGGGCGTCCGCGGCAGCGTCCAGGGCGGCCATCCCGTCGGCCGGCGTCGCGTTCGCCACGTCGGTCAGCGCCGCACCGGTGGACGGGTCGAGCACCGGGAACGTCGCCCCCCCGGAGGCCTCCCGCCGCTGCCCGGCCACGAACAGGCCGGTGGGCACGGACGCGACCACGGCGCGCTCCTGCTCGGCGGACACGGAGGACGGGGGGACGGTCGTGGGCATGGGAGCACCTCGGGGTCGGTCGGGCATGGGGCCATGGCGGACGGGGACGCCGTCCGCGGTCTCGACGCTATCGCGCCGAGACCGCCGCTGCGTACGCTGGCGGCTCATGACCAGCGTCCTCGACCCGTCCGCCCAGCAGACCCTCGCGCCCGCCGTCACCCAAGAGCGACGGCTCGTCACCGAGATCCCGGGGCCCCGGTCGCAGAAGCTGGCAGCGCGCAAGGTCGCGGCCGTGGCCCGCGGCGTCGGCACCATGCTGCCGGTCTACGTGGTGGCCGCGGCGGGCGGCATCCTGCGTGACGTCGACGGCAACCAGCTCATCGACTTCGGCTCGGGCATCGCCGTCACCAACGTGGGCAACTCGGCCCCCACCGTGGTTGCCGGCGTGCAGCAGCAGGTCGCCGCGTTCACCCACACCTGCTTCATGGTCACGCCCTACGAGGGGTACGTGGCCGTGGCCGAGCAGCTCAACCGGCTCACGCCCGGCGACCACGACAAGCGCACCGCACTGTTCAACTCCGGCGCCGAGGCGGTCGAGAACGCGGTGAAGATCGCCCGCGCCTACACCGGCCGCCAGGCCGTCGCCGCGTTCGACCACGCCTACCACGGGCGGACGAACCTCACCATGGCACTCACCTCGAAGTCGATGCCGTACAAGCACTCCTTCGGGCCGTTCGCCCCCGAGGTCTACCGCGCACCGATGTCCTACCCCTTCCGCGAACCGGCGCCCACGAGCGGGCCGGAGGCGGCCCAGCGGGCGATCTCCCTGCTCGAGAAGCAGGTCGGGGCCGACACCCTGGCCGCGGTCGCGGTCGAGCCGATCCAGGGCGAGGGCGGCTTCGTCGTTCCCGCCCCCGGCTTCCTGCCCGCCATCGCGGCATGGTGCCGCGACAACGGGGTGGTCCTCGTGGCCGACGAGATCCAGACCGGCTTCTGCCGCACCGGGACCTGGTTCGCCTGCGAGCACGAAGGGGTTGTGCCCGACCTCATCACCACCGCCAAGGGCATCGCCGGCGGCATGCCGCTCGCGGCCGTCACCGGGCGCGCTGAGATCATGGACGCCGCCCACGTGGGCGGCCTGGGCGGCACCTACGGCGGCAACCCCGTCGCGTGCGCCGCCGCGCTCGGGGCGATCGCCACGCTCGAGCAGGACGACCTCGCGGCCCGGGCCCGCTGGATCGAGGAGACGATGACCGCGAGGCTGCGGCAGATCGCCGCCGAGCACCCGGTCGTCGGGGACGTCCGCGGCCGCGGCGCCATGCTCGCCGTCGAGCTCACCACCCCGGGCACCACCGAGCCGGACGCCGCCCGCACCGCCGCGGTCAGCGCGGCCTGCCACCGCCGCGGCCTGGTCACCCTGACCTGCGGCACCTACGGCAACGTGCTGCGCTTCCTGCCGCCGCTGGTGATCGGCGAGGACCTGCTGACCGAGGGTCTGGACCTGCTGACCGAGGCCTTCGCCGAGACAGCCTGACGCGGCCTGGACACGCGGGCGGGCAGAGTCGACGCTCGTACCGGCCAGGCGGCGTCAGCCCTGGGGGGTGCGCTCGGCGACGCCGACCTCCTGGCCGTAGTCCCCGCGCAGCAGGTCGAGAAACGGCACGGCGTCGAACGCCTCGGGGCCGAGCACGCCGGCACCGCCCCAGACGCCGTCGGCGAGCAGCTCGAGGGCGACGGCCGGGCCGAGCGCCGTCTGCCAGACGACCGCCTGGGTGCCCCACTCGCGCATCGACTGCTCGTTGTCGGCGAGGTGGTAGAGGTACACCTCGCGCGGGTTGCCGTCCTTGCCGGTGCCGGCGACCCACAGCCCAGCGCAGGTCGTGCCGGTCATCTTGTCCCCCAGCGTCGCCGGGTCGGGCAGGGTGGCGGCGACGACGTCCCGGGGGCTCACGCTCACGTCGTGGACGCTCACCTTGTCGGTGCGGTCCAGACCGAGCTTGTGCAGCACCTGCAGGACCTCGATGAACTCGTCGCCGAGGCCGAACTTGAAGGTGACCCGGTTCGCCTCCACCCAGCGCGGCATGAGCACGACCTCCTCGTGCTCGACGTTCACGCACTCGACCGGGCCGATGCCGCCGGGGAAGTCGAACACCTCGGGCTCGCTGAATGGCGCAGTGGTGTACCAGCCGCGCTCCTTCTCCCAGATGATCGGCGGGTTGAGGCACTCCTCGATCACGGTCCAGATGGAGAACGTCGGCGCGAAGTCGTAGCCGGAGATCTCGAGGTTGGACGCGTCCCGCACGCCTAGCTGGTCGATGCTCGAGAACAGGTGGTCCGCGGCGTAGCGGGCGAACACGTCCACGACACCGGGCTCGACCCCCATCCCGACCAGGGCCAGCCGACCCTCGTTCTCCCAGGACGGCGCGTGCGCGAACTGCTCGTCGCCGAGCTTGACGCCCACCTGCGAGAACGGGTGGTCGGCGTCCTTGGACGACAGGCTCATCGCGGTGTCGAGGTAGTGGGCCCCGGCGATGAAGGCGCCCTCGAAGATCGACAGCACGAAGCGAGGGTCGACCAGGTTGAGGACGTGGGTGATGCGGTGCGCTCGGCACAGGTCGGCGACGGCGTGGGGGTCGCTCGCGTCGACCTTCGCAGCAGTGAACCGGCTGTCGGCGACCCGGTCGGCCAGGGCGCGGGCCCGGTCCTTGTCGTAGTCGGCGACGACGCACGCCTGCAGAAACCCCCGTCGCGCCAAGATCAGAGCCGCCGACGAGCCCACGCCTCCTGCACCCACGATCAGCAGTCGCATCGGCACAACGTAGCGACTACCGCAGGCCGCGGCTGCCCCAGGATCGGGATGCTCGGCTGGCGTCGATCACCCTCCGGACGGCCCGGCGCGGGCGAGGATGGCGCGGAGGCACCCTCAGCACGGCCGTGCGCGAGACGCTGTCGTCGCTGCGGACGATCTGGGACGAGAGCGGGGGATCCGCCGCGGTCGGGCTGTGGGCGGCTGTGCGGCTCGGCGCAGTCGCCGTCGTGACGTCCCCGGCTGCCGTCCTACGCAGGCCAGGCGGTCACCCGCCGCCGCGGCCGTCCAGCAGGGGCTGCGTCGGGTCCCAGGGGTCACCCCGGCGGCGTCGGGCGATGGCCGACAGCGCCTCGAGCGCGACGCGGTTGGCAAGCGCTGCGGTGATGCCTGCGTGGTCGTAGGGCGGGCTGACCTCCACCACGTCCACCCCCACCACCGGCAGCTCGAGCCCGATCCGCCGCACCGCGTCGAGCAGCTGACGGGCGCTCAGCCCCCCCGGCTCGGGGGTGCCGGTGCCGGGGGCGTGGCCAGGGTCGGCGACGTCGATGTCGACCGACAGGAACACCCCGTCGCAGTCGTCGGTGGCGATCGCGAACGCCTCGGTCAGGCATGTGTCGAGGCCCCGGGCAACGATCTCGCTCATCTCGTAGGAGCGCATCCGCTGGTCGGCCATCCAGTCCAGCGTCTCCGGCGGGGGCCAGTAGCCCCGCAGCCCGACCTGGAGGAACCGGTCCCCGCGCACCGCGCCGGACTCGATGAGCCGGCGCATCGGCTGGCCGTGGCCGATGAGCGAGCCGAACGCGATGTCGCCGGTGTCGGCGTGGGCGTCGAAGTGGACGAGGCTGATGCGGCCCCAACCGATCGCCCGGGCCACTCCGGTGGCGTTGGGCCAGGTGATGGTGTGGTCGCCGCCGAGCACCAGCGGGATCGCGCCGGTGCGGGCCACCTTCTCGATGGCGGCCTCCAGGTCGTGACAGGAGCGCGCGGCGTCCCCGGAGAACATCTCCACGTCGCCGGCGTCGCGCACCACCAGGTCGGCCAGTCCGTCGGCGCGCAAGGGCAGGGACGGGCGGGAGCCGTCGTGCGGCAGGTAGTCGGTGGTGCGGATCGCGTACGGGCCGAAGCGCGCCCCGGACCGGTAGGACGTGCCCCCGTCGAACGGCGCCCCGACGACGACGACGTCGGCGTCGGCGTAGCTGGAGGCGTCATCCAGGTCGCAGCGCTGCACGCCGAGGAACGTGACGTCGGGGCCGAACTGGGGTCCGTAGCGGGTCATGGCCAGTCATCCTGCCCCGCCGGGCCGCCCCGGCGACGCATTCCCGCTCACCCGCTCCTGGTGCGCCTGTGCGTCTGGTTGGGCGTTCGACCGGCGTTCACCTACAGTCTCGCCCACCCGCCCCGAGCGTGAGGACCGTCACAGATGACTGAGCAGCATCTCGTCCCCGTCGACGTCTCCGGTGATCTCCGTGAGAAGGGCCTCGCGGCCAACGCCCTGGGGCTGAAGGAGAGCGTGGTCATCGGCCTGGCGTCAACCGCCCCCGCCTACTCGCTCGCGGCCACGCTCGGCTACCTCATCCTGCAGGTCGGGGAGTTCTCCGCCGCCTCGATCCTGGTGGCCTTCGTCCCGATGCTGTTCACCGCCTTCGCTTACCGGGAACTGAACCGAGCGGTGCCCGACTCGGGCACCACGTTCACCTGGGGCACCAAGGCGTTCGGTCCGTGGGTGGGGTGGATGGGCGGCTGGGCGGTCGCGCTGTCCGGGACGATCTTCCTGGCCAACGCCGCCGAGGTCGCGGCCTTCTACCTCTTCACCGCTCTCGGCGAGATGGGCGTACCGGGAATGGCCGACCTCGCCAGCAACAAGTGGGCGACCCTCGTCCTGGGCTCAGCCTCGATCGCGCTGATGACGTGGATCAGCTACCGCGGCATCCAGATCTCCTCGCGGGTGCAGAACGTCCTGATCGTCTTCCAGTACGCAGCGCTGGCGCTCTTCGCCGGTGCGTTGCTCATCCCCGTGATCAACGGGACCGCGCCCCAGGGTGGCTTCTCCTTCTCCCTCGGCCAGCTCAACCCGCTGTCGATCGACAGCAGCCAGGCGCTGTTCGCCGCGGTCGTCATCGGCGTCTTCTTGTTCTGGGGCTGGGAGAGCACCCTGTCGGTCAACGAGGAGACCAAGGATCCCGACAAGACCCCGGGCCGCGCCGCCATCATCTCAACGCTGACGATCCTCGCCACCTACCTGACCGTCACGATGGCGGTCGTCGCCTACGGCGGTGCCGGCGGCGGCCTGCTCGACTTCAGCGAGGCGGCCGTGGCCGAGGGCAGCGCCGACGACGTGTTCACCCCGCCGGCCGCAGCCATCGGGTTGTGGCTGGCCATAGTCATCCAGCTGGCCATCGTGATCTCGGCACTGTCGTCGACGCAGACGACGATCCTGCCCACCACCCGCGGCTTCCTCGCCATGGGCGTCTACAAGGCGCTGCCCAGGGGGTTCGCGGACGTGCACCCGCAGTACCTGAGCCCCAGCTACGCGACGCTCGTCATGGGGGCCGCCGCGATCGTCTACTACATCGGGATGACGATCATCAGCCAGAACATGCTGTACGACTCCATCGCCTCGATCGGCCTGGCGATCACGTTCTACTACGCAGTGACCGGCTACTCCAGCGTCTGGTACTTCCGCAAGGACCTCACCGACTCGGCGAAGGACTTCCTCCTCAAGGGACTGCTGCCGTTGCTCGGCGCGGCGATGCTGACCTGGATCTTCGTCCAGAGCGCGATCGGGCTCTCCGACCCCGAGGAGAACTTCTCCACCCTGCCCGGCCCGCTGGCCGGCATCGGCGCTGCGTTCGTGCTCGGCATCGGCGGGCTGCTCATCGGCGTGCTGCTCATGGTCTACCTGGCCACCCGCGAGCAGTACAAGCCGTTCTTCGCCGGCGAGACCCTCACCCGCGACACCCCCGTGCTCGTCGTCGAGGACGAGCACGCGCTCGTCGTATCTCATGAGATCCCCGTCGGCGAGCACGTCGACCCCGACCGGGTGGAGAACGTCCTCGACGTGCTGGAGGAGCAGGCCCACCCGGGCCACACGCACCCTCACCACCACAAGGACGAGTAGCCGCCTGATCATGCCGAGGCGGAGGCCGGCGAAGCGCCATGGGCTGGTCAGTCGGCGACGACGTAGACCTTGCGCAGCGGCTCGCTCACCGTCCAGGTCGTCCGGGCACCGGCGTCCAGGCGCACCACGTCGCCGGTGCCGACCTCGACCGACTCCCCGCCCTCGACGTCGATGCGGGCCCGGCCCGACAGGACGACGAACGTCTCGTCCGCCTCGGTGTCGGTGGACACTCCCACCGAGTGCTCCCACACGCCCACCTCGAGCCCGCCGTGGTCCCACAGGATGACGGCGCCCGCCTTTGGCTCCCCCTGCACCACCTGGTCGGTCGCGACGGGTTCGAGCGGGACGGCCAGGCCGCGGGCCGGCACGACCTTCACGACTGGGTCGGGAAGCCGAGGTTGATGCCGCCGTGGCTGGGGTCGAGCCAGCGGGCCGTGACGACCTTGCCGCGGGTGAAGAAGTGCACCCCCTCCATCCCGTGGGCGTGGCTGTCGCCGAACAGGGACGACTTCCACCCGCCGAAGGAGTAGTAGGCCATCGGCACCGGGATCGGAACGTTCACCCCGACCATGCCCACCTCGACCTCGTGCTGGAACCGGCGGGCGGCTCCGCCGTCGTTGGTGAAGATCGCGGTGCCGTTGCCGTAGGGATGGGCGTTGATGAGGTCGAGGCCGGCCTGGTAGGACGGCACCCGCACCACCGAGAGCACCGGGCCGAAGATCTCGTCGGTGTAGACGGTCATGTCCGTGCTCACGTGGTCGAGCAGAGTCGGGCCGAGCCAGAAGCCGCCCGGCGCGCCGTCCACCCGCACGCCCCGGCCGTCCACGACCACCTTCGCGCCGGCCTCCTCCCCCGCCTGGACGTAGGACGCGACCCTGTCCCGGTGTGCCTTGGTGACCAACGGGCCCATGTCACAACCACGGCGGCCGTCGCCGGTGCGCAGGCCGGCCATCCGCTGCGAGATCTTCGCCACGAGCTCGTCGCCCACAGGGTCGACGGCCAGCACCACGGAGACGGCCATGCACCGCTCCCCCGCCGAGCCGAAGCCGGCGTTGACGGCCTGGTCGGCAGCGAGGTCGAGGTCGGCGTCGGGCAGCACCAGCATGTGGTTCTTCGCCCCGCCGAGCGCCTGCACCCGCTTGCCGTGCGCGGTGCCGGTCTCGTAGACGTACCTCGCGATCGGGGTCGACCCGACGAACGACACGCTCGTGACCCGTGGGTCGGTGAGCAGGACGTCGACGGCGTCCTTGTCGCCCTGCAACACGGTGAAGACGCCGTCGGGCAGCCCGGCCTCCTGCCACAGCCCGGCCACGAACAGCGCCGCCGAGGGGTCCTTCTCGCTCGGCTTGAGCACGACGGTGTTGCCCGCCGCGATGGCGATCGGGAAGAACCACATGGGCACCATGGCCGGGAAGTTGAACGGGGAGATGATGCCGACCACGCCCAGCGGCTGCCGGATCGAGTAGGAGTCCACGCCCGCTGACACCTGCTCGGAGAAGCCGCCCTTGAGCAGGTGCGGGATGCCGCAGGCGAACTCGACGACCTCCTGGCCCCGGGTCACCTCACCGAGGGAGTCGGCGAGCACCTTGCCATGCTCGGCAGTGATGATCGCGGCGAGCTCGGACTTGCCGGCGTTGAGCAGCTCCCGGAACGCGAACAGCACCTGGGTGCGGCGGGTGAGGCTGGCGTCGCGCCACTCAGCGGACGCGGCCGCCGCGGACGCGACGGCGCGCCGAGCCACCTCGGTGGAAGCGAGGTCGACCAGACCGGTCACCTCGCCGGTCGCCGGGTCGTACACCTCGCCCTGGCGCTGCGCCGACCCCTCCCAGGGGGCGCCGTCGATCCAGTGCGTGATGCGTGCGGGCATGGGTCTCTCCTCGAGTCGTCGGTTGGGGTCAGGAGTCGAAGCCGAGGCCGAACCGGTCGAGCGTGCGCAGCCAGACGTTGCGCCGACCGTCCCGGGCATCGGCCTGGGCGATGGAGCGACGGGTGAGCTCGATGACGCCGTAGCGCAGCGGCTCGGGCGGGAAGGGCAGCGGCTTGCCGCGCACCATGGCCAGCGAGGTGCGTTCCGCCGCGGCCGGGTCGGTGGCCCCGTCCAGCAGGTCGAGCACGACCTGGGCGCCGAAGCGGGTGGCCCCGACGCCGAGGCCGGTGTAGCCGGCGACGTAGCCGACCTTGCCGTCGTACGCGGTGCCCCAGAACTGGCTGAAGCGGCTGCAGGTGTCGATGACGCCGCCCCAGCGGTGGCTGAAGCGCAGCCCCTCTAGCTGGGGGAAGGTGCGGAAGAAGTTGCGCACGAGGGCGATGAACGTGTCCGGACGCTGGTCGAGCTCGTGGCTCACGGCGTTGCGGAAGTGGTAGACGGCGTCGTAGCCGCCCCACAGGATCCGGTCGTCGGCACTGAGCCGGTAGTAGTGGAACTGGTTCGCGGCGTCGGCCAGCCCCTGCCGGCGCGACCAGCCGATGGACTCCCGCTGCTGCGGTGTCAACGGCTCGGTCATCAGCGCGTAGTCGTAGACCGGCACCACGAACGAGCGCAGCCGGCGCAGCAGCGGCGGGAAGCCGTTGGTGCACAGCGCCACCCGCCGCGCGCGGACGCTGCCGAACCCGGTGCGGGCGATCATCGCGCTGCCGTCGTCCTCCAGCCGGGTGACGCGGGTGTGCTCGTAGAAGCGCACGCCCAGCGCCTCGCACGCGCGCTGCAGTCCCCACGCGAGCCGCGCCGGGTCGACCAGGACGACGCCGTCGCGGTGCCAGGCCCCGCCGAGATAGGTGGGCGAACAGACCTCGGCCCGCGCGGCGTCGGCGTCGAGCCACTCGGCGTCCCAGCCGTGCTCGGCCAGCAGGTCCACCGACTCGCGCAGCCCGTCCACCTGCCACGGCTGAGTGGCCATCGTCAGCTCGCCGGTGCGTTCGAGCCGGCAGTCGATGCCGTAGCGGTCCACGGCCGCGACCAGCCCGTCAAGGTTCTGCCGGCCCAGCCGCTCCAGCGTGGCGATCTCGTCGGGCCAGCGCGCCACCCCGTTGCCGATGCCGTGGGTGATGCTGGCCGACACGAAGCCGCCGTTGCGGCCGGACGCAGCCCAGCCCACGGTCTGCGACTCCAGCACGACGACGTCGCGGGCGGGGTCGGCCTCCTTGGCCAGCAGCGCCGTCCACAGGCCGCTGTAGCCAGCGCCGACGACCACCAGGTCGGCGTCGGTCGAACCGGTCAACGTCTCGGCCGCCTCGGGCGGGTCGGGCACGTCGAGCCAGAATGGGCGTGGCTCGGCGTCGCGCAGCGAGGCCAGCAGGGCCGGGTCGGTCACGCTCATGAGGAGAAGATCGTCCGGTGCCAGCCCTTGCGGGCCTGCCCGGTGAGGTCGTACATGACGTGCTTGACGTTGGTGTACTCCTCGAACGAGTACGTGCTCATGTCCTTGCCGAAGCCCGACTGCTTGTAGCCCCCGTGTGGCATCTCGCTGATGATCGGGATGTGGTCGTTGACCCACACGCACCCGGCCGCGATGCCCCTGGTGAACCGTAGCGACCGGTAGACGTCACGCGTCCAGACCGACGCCGCCAGGCCGTAGCGGGTGTCGTTGGCCAGCGCCAAGGCCTCGCCGTCGGTGTCGAAGGGCAGCGCCACCAGCACCGGCCCGAACAGCTCCTGCTGCACGATCTCGCTGTCCTGCGGCGCGTCCACCACCAGGGTCGGCTGGTAGTAGGCGCCGCGGGCCAGGTCGCCGCCGGGGACCTCCCCACCGCGGACGACCTTCGCGTAGCCGCGGGCCCGCTCGACGAACGCCGCGACCCGCTGCTGCTGCGCCGGGGACACCAGCGGACCCTGGTCGGTCGCCTCGTCCTGGGTCGGCCCGAGCCGCACCCCGGCCATCACGTCGGCGACGCCGGCAACGAACGCGTCGAAGAGCGAGGAGTGGACGTAGGCGCGGGTGGCCGCGGTGCAGTCCTGGCCGGAGTTGATGAGGGCACCAGCCACGGCACCCTGCACGGCGGCCTCGAGGTCGGCGTCGTCGAGCACGACGAACGGCGCCTTGCCGCCCAGCTCGAGGTGCACCCGGGCGCTGCGACCCGCGGCCAGCGCGGCCACCCGGGTGCCCACCCGGGTCGAGCCGGTGAACGACACCATGGCCACGTCGGGATGGGTCACCAGCGCCTCGCCCGCCTCGGACCCCCGACCGGTGACCACGTTCACCACCCCGGCAGGGATCCCCGCGTCGGTCGCCGCCTGGGCGAACAGCACGGAGGTGAGCGGGGTGATCTCCGCCGGCTTGAGCACGATCGTGTTGCCCGCGGCGACAGCGGGCAGGATCTTCCATGCGGCCATCTGCAGCGGGTAGTTCCACGGCGCGATCGACCCGACCACCCCGATCGGCTCGCGCCGGATCATCGAGGTGTGATCGGCGGAGTACTCCGCCGCGGCCTTGCCCTCGAGGTTGCGGGCGGCACCGGCGAAGAACGCCGTGTTGTCGACTGTGCCGGGCACGTCGAACTCCGTCGACAGCCGGATGGGCTTGCCCGCCTGCCGCGTCTCGGTGAGGGCGAGGTCGACGGACCGCTCCTCCAGCACAGTGGCCCAGCGGTGCATGAGCGTGCTGCGCTCGCCGGGGGTGGTGCGGCTCCACTCCTCGAACGCCCGGGCCGCGGCGGCCACGGCAGCGTCGACGTCGGCCGGGCCGGCCAGATCGACGGTGGCCACCGTCTCCCCGCAGGACGGGTCGAGCAGGTCGACCTTCTCCCCGTCGCTGAGACGGACTGTCCCGTCGACGAACTGGCACCCCTCGGCCGTGCTGACCATGACGAACCCCTCCGATGCGCAGGTGCAGGTCATGCTACGAGAGCCGCCGGTGTCCCTGCCACCACGAGCGACGGATCCCGCCGTCCGTCGCGCAGCACCCCGCGGAATCCGTGGCCCGGACGGCAGTCCCACCGCGAATAGCGCCGCGCCGGGCGCCCTTGCCCTCCGGCAGCGGGCTGGGCCAGGATGCGCCCGTGACGCAGCGCAGCGCCCGCCCAGGCAGCGTCGCGCTCGATGACACCTCCCGCGCGATCATCGCCGAGCTGCAGCAGGACGGCCGCCGGCCGTACGCGACCATCGCCAAGTCGGTCGGGCTGTCCGAAGCCGCGGTACGGGCCCGGGTGCAGCGGCTGGTCGACTCCGGCGTGGTCCAGATCGTCGCCGTCACCGACCCCCTGCAGCTCGGCTTCGCACGGCAGGCGATGCTGGGGGTGCGGGTCAGCGGCGACCCTGAGCTGGTCGCCGACAAGCTGGCGGCGCTGCCCGAGGTCGAGTACGTCGTGGTGACCGCCGGGTCGTTCGACTTGCTGGTGGAGGTGGTGTGCCGCACCGACGACCACCTCCTCGACGTGGTGAACCGGCAGATCCGGCCGTTGCCCGGGGTGCTGGGCACGGAGGCCTTCGTCTATCTGAAGCTGGCCAAGCAGTCCTACTCATGGGGAGTGACATGACCACCACGCCGCAGTACGTCGACGAGCCCGGCGAGGACGCGCTCGCCCGGGCAGCCCAGCGCAACCTGTGGATGCACTTCACCCGGCACTCGGTCTACGAGCAGGGTGGCCACGTCCCGGTCATCGTCCGCGGCGAGGGTCCCTACATCTGGGACGACCAGGGCAAGCGGTACCTGGACGGCCTGGCGGGGCTGTTCGTCGTCCAGGCCGGGCACGGACGCGCCGAGCTGGCCGAGGCGGCCGCCGCGCAGGCACGGGAGCTGGCGTTCTTCCCGGTCTGGTCCTACGCCCACCCGCGGGCCATCGAGCTCGCCGCGCGGCTGGCCGCGCTGGCGCCGGCGGACCTGAACCGGGTGTTCTTCACCACCGGCGGTGGCGAGGCCGTCGAGACTGCCTGGAAGCTGGCCAAGCAGTACTTCAAGCTGATCGGCAAGCCGACCAAGTACAAGGTGATCAGCCGCTCGATCGCCTACCACGGCACCCCGCAGGGGGCGCTGTCGATCACCGGGATCCCGTTCGCCAAGCAGTTCTTCGAGCCGCTGGTCCCCGGCGGTCACAAGGTGCCCAACACGAACTTCTACCGGGCACCGGAGCACGGCGACGACCTCAAGGCCTTCGGGCTGTGGGCGGCGAACCGGATCGAGGAGGCCATCGAGATGGAGGGCCCGGACACCGTCGCCGCGGTGTTCCTCGAGCCGGTGCAGAACTCCGGCGGCTGCTTCCCTCCTCCGCCGGGCTACCTGGAGCGGGTGCGCGAGATCTGCGACGCCCATGACGTGCTGTTCGTCGCCGACGAGACGATCACCGCCTTCGGGCGGATCGGCGACTACTTCGCGATGAACCGCTACGGCGTCGTCCCCGACATCATCACCTGCGCCAAGGGCATGACCTCCGGCTACGCCCCGATGGGCGCCATGATCGCCAGCGACCGGCTGTTCGAACCATTCCGGCACGGCGACACGATGTTCGCCCACGGCTACACCTGGGGAGGCCATCCTGTGGGCGCGGCTGTCGCGCTGGCCAACCTCGACCTCATGGAGCGGGAGGGCCTGCCGGCTCATGTCCGGGAGAACGAGAACGCCTTCCGGTCCACCCTGGAGAAGCTGCTCGACCTGCCGATCGTCGGGGACGTGCGCGGCGACGGGTACTTCTACGGGATCGAGATGGTCAAGGACAAGGCCACCAAGGAGACCTTCAGCGACGAGGAGTCCGAGCGACTCCTGCGAGGGTTCCTGTCCAAGGCGCTGTTCGACCGCGGCTTGTACTGCCGGGCCGACGACCGCGGTGACCCCGTCGTCCAGCTCTCCCCACCCCTGGTGTGCGACCAGTCCCACTTCGACGAGATGGAGCAGATCCTCCGCGACGTCCTGACCCGGGCCTGGGACCTGCTCTGAGTGAGCGCACCCGGGTGCGCCGCCTCCCGGACCACCAGGTCGAGGACCTCGCCGCGCTGCACGCCGTCCTGGACGACGGTCGAGTCGGCCACGTCGGCTTCGTTCATGCAGGCGCACCGTTCGTGATCCCGCTGGCCTACGGGCGTGACGGGGACCGGGTGCTGGTGCACGGGTCGACCGGCTCTCGGGCCTTCCGCACGTTGGCCAGCGGGGTCAGCGCCTGCCTGACCGTCACGTTGCTGGACGGGCTCGTGCTGGCCCGTGCCGCGTTCGAGACCTCGATGCGCTACCGCAGCGCAATGGTCCTCGGTCAGTTCCAGCCGGTGACCGACCCGGAGGCGAGGCTGGCGGCGTTGGCGCGCATCAGCGAGCACGTCGTCCCAGGGCGCTGGGCCGAGATCCGCCCGCCCTCGGCCAAGGAGCTCGCTGCGACCACGGTGCTGGCCCTGCCGCTGCGGGAGTGGTCGGTGAAGGTCAACGCGGGCTGGCCGCAGGACGACCCGGCCGACCTGGACCGCCCGGTCTGGGCCGGCGTCGTCGGCTTCGCCGCCACGGTCGAGGAGCCGACTCCCGCCCCCGACCTTCGACCCGGGGTCGAGGTGCCGGGCTACCTGAGGTCCCTGCTGGTGCCGGGGCTGTCGCGGTGAACGGTGCGTACCGCCACCTGTCGCTGTGGCACGACACCCTGCCCGAGGAGGACCGGCTCGAGCCGCGGCCGGACCTGGGCGGCTCCGGCGAAGTCGACGTCGCGATCGTGGGCGCCGGGTACACCGGGTTGTGGACCGCCTACTACCTGCTGGGTCTCGACCCGTCGCTGCGCGTGCTGGTCCTGGAACGGGAGGTCGCCGGGTTCGGTGCGTCCGGGCGCAACGGCGGCTGGTGCTCTGCCCTGTTCCCCACGTCGTGGGAGGGGCTGGCTGCTCGCACGAGCCGCGGGGACGCGGTGCGGATGCAGCGCGCCCTCAACGACACCGTCGACGAGGTGGGCGGGGTGGTCGCCACCGAGGGGATCGACGCCCACTGGAGCAAGGGGGGGACCGTGTCGCTCGCCCGCTCGCCGCGACAGCTGGCACGAGCGATGGACCGGGTCGCCCATGCCCGCTCGTGGGGCTTCGGGGAGGACGACGTCCGGCTTCTCGACGCTCGCGAGGCGCGCGACGTGCTCAACGCCACCGACACCCTCGGCGCGGTGTACGTGCCGCACTGCGCGGCGCTGCATCCGGCACGGCTCGTGCGCGGGCTGGCCCGTGCTGTGGAACGCCGCGGCGGGCAGATCGTCGAGCACACCCCGGTGACCGAGATCGGTCCCCGCCGGGTCGTGACGGCGGCCGGCACCGTACGCGCCGAGGTCGTGGTGCGAGCCACGGAGGGCTTCACCCCGGGGCTGCCTGGCTACGAGCGCCACATCGTTCCGGTGTACTCGGTGATGGTGGCGACCGCGCCGCTGCCCGCCGCCACCTGGGAGCAGATCGGGCTGGCCGAGCGCACCACCTTCAACGACGAGCGCCACATGGTCATCTACGGCCAGCGCACCGCCGACGGGCGGATTGCCTTCGGCGGTCGGGGCGCGCCGTACCGCTACGACTCGCGCATATCGGCCACGCAGGAGCAGGTGCCCCGGGTATTCGCGTGGCTGCGCACGACCCTCGTCGACCTTCTGCCTGAGGTGGCCGACGTCGAGGTCACCCACCGCTGGGCGGGACCGCTGGGCATCGCGCGGGACTGGTGGCCCTCGGTGGGGCTGGACCGGGCGAGCGGTCTGGCCTGGGCCGGGGGCTACGTGGGCGACGGGGTGGCTGCCTCGAACCTCGCCGCGCGGACCCTGGCCGACCTCATCCTGGGCCGCGACACCGACCTCCTTGGTCTGCCGTGGGTGGGTCACCGGTCCCGCCGGTGGGAGCCGGAGCCGCTGCGCTGGCTTGGTGTCAACGCCGGACTCACCGCGATGGGGTGGGCCGACCCGGAGGAGGCCCTCACCGGCCGGCCGTCCGTCCTCGCGCGCGTGTTCGGCAGCCTCATGCATGGCTGAGCTGGCGTCCGGTCATTCCTCGCTGTGAGTGAGGACGGGCCGGAGCCGGTCCAGGACCGTCGCGTCCTCGATGGTGCTGGGCACCGCCGGGTCCTTGCCGTCGGCCATCTCGCGCATCGTCTTGCGCAGGATCTTCCCTGAACGGGTCTTGGGCAGTGCTGGGACGACGTCGATCTCCCGCAGAGCCGCCACCGCACCGATCTCCTCGCGCACCTTCGCGACCAGCTCGGCGGCCAGTGCGTCGGGGTCGTCGTCCACGCCCGCCTTGAGCACGACGAACCCACGAGGGACCTGACCCTTCAGCGAGTCATGCACCCCGACAACCGCACACTCGGCGACCGCCGGATGGCTGGCCAGCACGGCCTCCATCGACCCGGTCGACAGACGGTGACCGGCGACGTTGATCACGTCGTCGGTACGGCCCATGACGTAGGTGTAGCCGTCGGCGTCCTTGAACCCTCCGTCGCCGGTGAGGTACCAGCCGTCATGCGCTGACAGGTACGACCGGACGTAGCGCTCGTCGTCGTTCCAGAGGGTGGGCAGCGTGCCGGGTGGCATCGGCAGTCGGATACAGATGGCGCCCTCCGCGTCCGGGCCGAGTGTCTGGCCGCGCTCGTCGAGCACCTGGACGTCGTAGCCGTGCACCGGCACCGACGGGGAGCCGGGCTTGATCGGCATCGGCTCCAGGCCGCGCAGGTTCGCGCAGATCGGCCAGCCCGTCTCGGTCTGCCACCAGTTGTCGATCACCGGGACACCGGCGGTGCTCGTGGCCCAGTGGTAGGTGTCGGGGTCGAGCCGCTCGCCGGCCATGAACAGGTTGGCCAGGCAGGAGGTGTCGTGCCGGGCGAGGTGCTCACCGGCCGGGTCTTCCTTCTTGATGGCCCGGAAGGCGGTCGGCGCGGCGAACAACCCCTTCACTCCGTACTGCGAGACGACCCGCCAGAACGACCCGGCGTCCGGGGTACCCACCGGCTTGCCCTCGTACATGACGCTGGTGGCACCGACGAACAGCGGTGCGTAGACGATGTAGGAGTGCCCGACGACCCAACCCACGTCGGAGGCTGCCCACCAGACGTCGCCGGGCTCGATGTCGTAGACGTTCGACATCGACCACGTCAGGGCGACAGCATGGCCGCCGTTGTCTCGCACGATGCCCTTCGGGCGTCCGGTGGTGCCGGAGGTGTAGAGGATGTAGAGCGGGTCCGTCGCGTCGACCGAGACGGGGTCCACGGGGCTCGCACCGGCCATCGCGTCGTCCCAGGTGACGTCACGCCCGTCGACCAGCTCGGCCTCCAGCTGGGGCCGCTGCAGGATGACGCACTTCTGCACGTCGTGCTCGGCGATCTCGAGAGCGCCGTCCAGCAGCGGCTTGTACGCGATCGTGCGGGTCGGCTCGATACCGCAGGAGGCCGAAACGACGACGCTCGGTGTTGCGTCGTCGATGCGCACGGCCAGCTCGTGCGGAGCGAAGCCGCCGAACACCACCGAGTGCACCGCCCCCAGCCTGGCGCAGGCCAGCATGGCGATGGCCGCCTCCGGCACCATCGGCATGTAGATGACGACTCGATCGCCCTTGCCCACCCCTAGCGAGCGCAGCGCCCCCGCGAACCGGGCGACCTCGTCGGTCAAGGCCGCATAGGTGTAGCTGCGGGCGGTGCCGGTGACCGGGGAGTCGTAGACCAGGGCGAGCCGGTCCCCGTTGCCAGCGGCCACGTGCCGGTCCAGGGCATTGGCACAGGTGTTCAGGCGCCCGCCGGTGAACCACCGGTAGAACGGCGGGTTCGACGAGTCGAGGACGACCGGAGGCGGCACGTCCCAGTCGATGGCCTTGGCCGCCTCCCCCCAGAACTGGTCGGGGGCGTCGAGGCTGTGCTGGTAGGTCTGCTGGTAGTCACCCATGTCGAGGAATCATGGTGTGGTCGCCGTGGCAGGTCCAGACCCTGCCCGGAGGGTCGTCGAACGGGAGGGGTGCTGCGACGAGCGGCCCTCAGCCGTCGGCGGCGGCCAGCTGGCCGCAGGCACCGTCGATGTCGCGACCGCGAGTGTCGCGCACCGTGGTGGGGATGCCGCGCTCGCGCAGCGCCTCGACAAAGGCTCGCTCGGCTGCCGGGCGGGACGCGGTCCACCGCGAGCCGGCCGTGGGGTTGAGCGGGATGGGGTTGACGTGCACCCAGCCACGGCCCCGCTCGGAGAGCAGCCGCGCGAGCAGCCGGGCGCGCCAGGTCTGGTCGTTCACGTCCCGGATCAGCGCGTACTCGATCGACACCCGTCGTCCGGTGGTTTCGGCGTAGGACCGGGCGGCGTCCAGCAGCTCGGCGACCTTCCACCGGGCGTTGACCGGGACGAGCTCGTCGCGGGCCTCGTCGTCGGGCGCGTGCAGCGAGACCGCCAGAGTGACGGGCAGCCCCTCGCGGGCCAGCTGGGCGATGCGTGGGACCAGCCCGACCGTCGACACCGTGATCCGCCGCGCGGACATGCCGATGCCCTCCGGCGTCGGGTCGGTCAGCCGGTGGAGTGCTGCGACGACCGCGGCGTAGTTGGCCAGCGGCTCGCCCATCCCCATGAACACCACGTTGCTCACCCGACCCGCCCCGCCATCGCCGCTGACCGTGCGGGACGCCGCCACCACCTGATCGACGATCTCCGCGGTCGACAGGTTGCGGGTGAGCCCCAGCTGGCCGGTGGCGCAGAACGGGCACGCCATCCCGCAGCCGGCCTGGGACGACACGCAGACGGTGACGCGTGCGGCAGGACGGTCCGCAGGACTGTCGCTCTCCGCGCCGAGCTCGGCGCTGGGCGTGACGTCGACGCCCTCGCCCGTGCCGCCGACGGCTGCGCCGTAGCGCATGAGCACGCTCTCCACGCGCGACCCATCCACCAGCTGCCACAAGGTCTTGGTCGTGGCCCCACCGTCGGCCTGCTGCTCGCGGACCCTGGTCAGCAGCTTCGGGAACAGCGCTGCGCCGACCTCGTCCCGTGCGGCGGTGGGCAGGTCGGTCATCTGCGCCGGATCATCGGTGAACCGGACGAAGTACTGCCGCGAGAGCTGGTCGGCGCGGAAGCTCTCCAGGCCCAGCGCCTGGACCGCCTCCCTCCGCTGCGCGCGGGTGAGGTCGGCGAGGTGTCGGGGTGGCTTGCCGCGCGACGGCGCCCGGTCTGCGATGGGAAAGCTCATGCTGTCGGCCATGGTTCCACGCCGGGGCGGGCTGGGCCGAGCTCCCGACCTCACCGGCTGCGTCCCCGCGGTGATCCACGGCGGTTCTGGTGCACTCCGAGCATGATCCACGGCGCATCCGGTGCCCGCAGAGCACCAATCCATCCATCCACACCACCGTCGGAGCACCAGTACCGCCGTGGATCATGCTCTGGGGAGGGCAGCCGTCGGCGAGGAGGCCTTCCGCGGGCTCGACGGCGGGCTCGACCGCGGGCTCGACGGCGGGCTCAGCCGACGGGGACGAGCAGGGTGAGCACCAGCCAGGCGATCGGCGCCGACAGCGCGATGCTGTCCAGCCGGTCCATGACCCCACCGTGGCCGGGCAGCAGGCTGCCCATGTCCTTCACCCCGATGTCGCGCTTGAGCAGCGACTCGGCCAGGTCACCAAGCGTGCCCGCCATCGCCAGGCACAGACCGAGCGCAGCGCCGGCCCACCACGACCCGCTCAGCCCCCAGACGACCACGACGATGCCCAGGGTGACGCAGGCGAGCACGGAGCCGGCGAATCCCTCCCACGACTTCTTCGGGCTCACCGACGGCGCCATCGGGTGCCGACCCGCGAGGACTCCCACGGCGTAGCCGCCGATGTCGGAGGCCACCACGAGCAGGAGCCATGCCAGGACGCGGAACGGGCCGTCCTCCTCCCGCACCATCAGCGTTGCGAACCCACCCGCCAGCAGGAGGTAGCCGACCGTGAACGCTCCGGCGGCTGAGTCGGCCAGGTAGCCGTCGGGTCCGCGCAGGCTTCGCCAGACCAGCACGAGCAGCACCGTGAGGCCCACCCCGAGGGCGACCCCACCCGCGCCGGCGTACCAGCCGGCGGCGATCACGCCCAGGACCCCTAGGTACAGCGGCGGTGTGGGGAGGGCGACGTCGGCGACCTTGAGTGCCCGACCCAGCTCCCATACCGCAGCCAGCATCGCCGCTGCAGCCAGCACCAGGAAGTACCGCTTGTCGAAGAACAGCGAGCCGATCCCGACGGCAGCGAGAAGCACCCCGACGGCGATGGCGGCGGGGAGGTCTCGGCCTGCCCTGCTCGCCTGTGGTTCGGTGGGCTCGACGGGTGCGGACTCGTCGGCCGCCGGCGCGGGAGCCACGCTCAGACGTCCAGCAGCTCGGATTCCTTGTGCTTGAGCAGGTCGTCGATCGCATCGACGTGGCTCTTCGTCAGCGCCTCCAGCTGCTTCTCGGCTCGGGTGACCTCGTCCTCGCCAGCCTCGCCGTCCCGGGACAGCCGGTCGAGGGTCTCCTTCGCATGGCGGCGGACGTTGCGGATCGACACCCTGGCGTCCTCGGCCTTGTGCTTGGCGACCTTGATGTACTCCCGCCGTCGCTCCTCGGTGAGCTCGGGCAGCGCGACCCGGATGACCGCTCCGTCGTCGGTGGGGTTCACGCCGAGGTCGGAGTCGCGGATGGCCCGCTCGACCGCCTTCATCGAGGTCTTGTCGTAGGGGGTGATGCTGATCATCCGCGCGTCGACGACGTGGAACGAGGCCAGCTGGTTGATCGGGGTCGGGGAACCGTAGTACTCCACGAGGATCTTGCTGAACAGACCCGGGTGGGCGCGGCCCGTGCGGATGCCGGCGAGGTCCTCCTTCGCCACTGACACGGTCTTCTCCATCTTCTCCTCGGCTTCGAGGAGGGTCTCGTCGATCACGTCGGGGCCCCTTCCGTGCTCCAGCCTGCGACGCAGGCTACCCGGAGGACTGCGGCGTACCCGTGGCGGCGGGTGCCACCCGGGCAGTCGGCGTGACCCCGGTACCGGCCGCGGGGCCGTGCCCCGCCGTCGGCTGCGCCATCAGCGTCGGCGCGTCGGCAGAGACCAGGGTGCCGACGGGTTCACCCCCTATGACACGGGCGATGTTCCCCTCGACACTGAGGTTGAACACCACGATGGGCAGGTCGTTGTCCCGGCAGAGGCTGAAGGCGCTGGCGTCGGCCACCGTGAGCCTGCGACGCAGGACCTCGTCGTAGTTGAGCGAGACGAACATCGACGCGTCTGGATGGTTCCGTGGGTCGGCGTCATACACCCCGTCCACGCCGTTCTTGGCCAGCAGCAGCAGGTCGCAGCCGATCTCCAGGGCGCGCTGGGCAGCCACCGTGTCCGTGGAGAAGTACGGCAGGCCGGCCCCGGCGCCGAAGATGACCACGCGGCCCTTCTCCAGGTGCCGGATCGCCCGGCGCGGCACGTAAGGCTCGGCGACCTGGCCCATGGTGATGGCCGTCTGCACCCTGGTGTCGATGCCCTCCTTCTCCAGGAAGTCCTGCAGCGCCAGGCAGTTCATGACTGTGCCCAGCATGCCCATGTAGTCCGCGCGGGAACGGTCCATGCCCCGCTGCGACAGCTCCGCGCCGCGGAAGAAGTTGCCGCCACCGACGACCACGGCTGCCTGGGTCCCGCTGCGTGCCACCTCAGCGAGCTGGCGGGCGATGCCGGCCACCACGTCCGGGTCGACCCCGACGCGTCCCCCGCCGAACACCTCACCGGACAGCTTGAGCAGCACCCGGTTGGGCAGTGGCCGGACCGGCGGGACGGTGCCGGTCACCTCAGGCGCCGACCTCGAAGCGAGCGAACGAGGTGACGGTGACCCCGGCCTGTCCGAGCAGCTGGGCGACGGTTCGCTTGCTGTCCTGCACCGAGGGCTGCTCCAGCAGCACCGTGTCCTTGAAGAACCCGGTGAGCCGTCCCTCGACGATTCTCGGCAGTGCCTGCTCGGGCTTGCCCTCCTCCCGAGCAGTGGACTCAGCGATGCGCCGCTCGTTCGCCACGACGTCGGCGGGGACCTCCTCGCGAGTCACGTAGCTCGGACGCATGGCCGCGACCTGCATGGCAGCACCCCGCGCGGCCTCAGCCGCGGCGTCGCCGTCGCCGGTGTAGGCCACCAGGACGCCGACCTGCGGAGGCAGGTCGGGACTGCGCCGGTGCATGTAGGCCACGGTCGGACCGTCCAGCCGAGCGAGGCGTCCCAGCTCGAGCTTCTCCCCGATGACCGCTGCCGCCGCGCCGATCGCCTCGGCCACCGTCCGGCCGTCACCGAGGTCCCCGGCAAGGACGTCCTCACGCTCGACCGGGCCCTGGCCGAGGGCGACGCGCGAGGCGATGCGCTGCGCAAGATCTTGGACGTCGGCGTTCTTGGCCACGAAGTCGGTCTCGCACTTGAGCTCGACGAGCGCGTTGCCCTCCCGGGCGACCAGCCCGTTGCCTGCAGTGCGCTCGGCGGCCTTCTTGTCGACCTTCGCGGCGTACTTGACTCGCAGGATCTCCACGGCGGCGTCCAGGTCGCCGTCGGCTTCGGTCAGGGCATTCTTGCAGTCGAGCATCCCGGCTCCAGTGAGCTCACGGAGTCGCTTGACGTCGGCGGCGGTGAACGTGGCCATGTGGGTTCTCGGCGCTCTCTTCTGTGTGGTGGGCGTGGACGATCGGCGGCGATCGATCACTCGGTGATCAGTCGACGACACGCTCCATCGGCTCGGCGGAGGCCCCGGCCTCGGCTTCGACCGCAGGTGCGACCTCGGCTTCGAGCGCAGGCGCGACCTCGGG
>CAYHHE010000002.1:61908-64871 GCA_964356295.1 uncultured Actinomycetes bacterium
CTCGACAGGCAGCGCTGGTGTGGCAGTGGCTACCTCGGCCTCGACCCCGGCCTCGACCGCAGGCGCGACCTCGGGCTCGACAGGCAGCGCTGGTGTGGCAGTGGCTACCTCGGCCTCGACCCCGGCCTCGGCCCCGGCCTCGACCGCAGGCGCGACCTCGGGCTCGACGGGCGGCGCTGGTGTGGCAGTGGCTGCCTCGGCTCCGGCGAGCAGCTGCTGCTCCCACTCGGCCAACGGTTCGTGGGCTGCCGGGACGGTCGCGTCACCGCCGGCACGCTGGGCCCGCAGCCGCAGCCCGTCGGCGACGGCGTCGGCGACCACCCGCGTGAGCAGCTGGACGGAGCGGATCGCGTCGTCGTTGCCTGGGATGGGGTAGTCGACGTCGTCCGGGTCGCAGTTGGTGTCGAGGACAGCGATCACCGGGATGCCGAGCTTGCGTGCCTCGGCGATGGCCAGGTGCTCCTTGTTGGTGTCCACGATCCACACGGCGCTCGGGAGCTTCGCCATGTCTCGGATGCCGCCGAGGGTCGTCTCGAGCTTCTCCTTCTCGCGTCGCAGCCGAAGCAGCTCCTTCTTCGTCATCCCCGAGCCGGGGATGTCGTCGAAGTCGATCTCCTCCAGCTCTTTGAGCCGCTGAAGCCGGCCATGGACGGTCTGGAAGTTGGTGAGCATGCCGCCCAGCCACCGCTCGGTGACGTAGGGCATCCCGACCCGGGTGGCCTGGTCCCGCACCGCCTCCTGGGCCTGCTTCTTGGTGCCGACGAACAGGACGCTGCCGCCGTGCGCGACCGTCTCACGCACGTACTCGTAGGCCCGGTCGATGTAGGACAGGGACTGCTGCAGGTCGATGATGTAGATGCCGTTGCGGTCGGTGAAGATGTAGCGCTTCATCTTCGGGTTCCAGCGACGGGTCTGGTGCCCGAAGTGGACCCCGCTCTCCAGCAGCTGGCGCATGGTGACGACGGTCATCGTCGCTTCTCCTTCGTGCCCCGGCGGGGCTGGTCGGTTGATCGCCGTACCGGCGGTGCGGCGCCTGGTGCCCCGCCTGCACGCCTTCCCCGTGGGGACCGACGGCGCCATGGCTCCCACGCGAGTGGGACGTGGGGCACGCGATGTCACCCGAACCGAGGCCCGGGCGCACCTGAAGTGTAGCCGGGTCGGCATCCCGGCGACTCGATCTCGCCGACGGGCAGGCTGTCCCCAAGCGGCCCCCGGTCCGGCGTGTCGTCCCCACGTCCCGTGACGGGGTGGGCCAGGCGTGGCTGGGTGCGGATGCTGAGAGACATGCTCTGCGCTGTGACGCTGGTCGTCAGCCTGTTCGGCCTCATGGGCTGGTGGGGAACGGGCTCCTGGTGGCACTGGCCCGTCGGGACGGCCGACGAGCCGCCCGAGGTGCTCCGGTCTTTCGACCCGCCGGACAAGCCGTGGCTGCGCGGGCACCGTGGGGTCGACCTGGCCGCGGCGCCGGGCAGCACCGTTCGCGCCGCCGCTGACGCCGTGGTCGTGCACGCCGCACCGCTGGCGGGCAGGGGGGTGGTCAGTCTGCGCCACATCGGCGGCCTGACCAGCACCTACGAGCCGGTCCGGGCGGAGGTCGCGGTTGGGGCTGTGGTCCGTGCGGGTCAGGTGATCGGGACGATCGAGGGCGTCGGGTACGAGCACGCCTCCTGCCTGGGTCGTCCATGCCTGCACTGGGGCGCCAAGCAGGGCCGGCGCTACCTCGACCCACTCGATCTGGTGGCGCCACGTCGGGTGCGGCTGCTGGTCTCCCCGTCAGGCCCGCGGGTGGGCCTGACGGTAGGCAAGCCGCAGGCGCTCGATCGAGACATGGGTGTAGCGCTGGGTCGTCGCCACCGAGGAGTGGCCGAGGATCTCTTGAACCGACCGCAGGTCCGCCCCTCCCTCGAGTAGGTGAGTGGCGGCGGTGTGGCGCAACCCATGGGGACCGATGTCGGGGGCGTGAGGCTCGCCTCGCACGGCGTCGTGAACCAGTCGGCGCACCACACGTGGGTCGATACGCCCGCCGCGCGCACCGAGGAACACAGCCGCGCCGGAGTCGGGGCGGACGAGCCGTGGACGTCCGCGGTCGAGCCACTGGTCGAGGGCGCGCTCGGCAGGCTCGCCGTAGGGCACGACCCGTTCCTTCGCACCCTTGCCGAGGACCCGGACGACCCGCCGGCTCCCGTCGAGGTCGTCACGGTCCAGCCCGCACAGCTCGGACACCCTGATCCCGGTGGCGTAGAGGAGCTCGAGGACGGCGCGGTCGCGCTGCGCGACGGGGTCCCCGGTCTCGGCGTTCTCGGTGCTGCTGTCAAGGACGGCCGCGACCTGCGCGGCGCTGAGCATTGCCGGCAGCCCGCGGCCGACACGCGGCACGGCCAGGCGCACTCCGACGTCGTCGGCCAGACGCCCGGTGCGGTGCGCCCACGCCGTGAAGACCCGGGCCGAGCTGGCTCGCCGGGCGATGGTGGCCGAGGCCATGCCGACCGTGCGCAGCCCGGCCAGCCAGCTCCGCAGGTCGTCCAGCTGCAGCTGGGCCGGGTCGAGGACGCCGCGGCGGCGGGCGTGCTCGAGCAGCCCGGCCACGTCCGACCGGTAGGCGGCCACGGTGTGCGCGGAGCGGCCTCGCTCGGCCACCAGGTGGCCGGTGAAGTCGGCCAGCCACGCCTGCCCTGCAGAGGCAGGAGTCTCGGGGGGATGGCACGGCATGCGCCCACGGTCGCGGTCTGGACGACGACGGTCAAGGATCGACGCGCCGTCGTGGCCGCAGCCTCCACAGGTCTCCTGAGCCCTCGACGAATCCACGTCCAGCCAACTCGTTGAGCCCGGCGAGGACGACGGGTACCGCGAGCCCCGTTGCAGCCATCAGCTCTGCGACGGTCACGACGTCGCGGGCCGGCATGGCCTCGTGGATCGTCAGAGCCGCACCCTCCAGGCTGTCGACGGGCCGGTCCGGCGAGCTC
>CAYHHE010000002.1:64971-87367 GCA_964356295.1 uncultured Actinomycetes bacterium
CGAGCTCCACCATCTCCTCGGGCCGACACACCAGGACGGCGCCGTAGTCGCGGATCAGCTGGTGGGATCCCAAGGACATCGCCGAAGTCACCGGCCCGGGAACCGCGGCGAGGGGACGCATGAGGTGCAGGGCCCAGCGTGCCGTGGACAGGGCGCCGGAACGGGCACCCGCCTCGACGACCAACGCGGCACCGGTGAGGGCGGCGATGAGCCTGTTCCGGCTGAGAAACCGGCTCCGGTTCACCGCTGATCCCGGCGCGGCCTCCGACAGCAGGCAGCCTCGCTCGGCGATCCTCTCGATGAGCATGGCGTTCCCCCGGGGGTAGGGCTGGTCGAGGCCACCGGCGAGGATCGCGACGGTGGCACCGTCCACGGCCAGCGCTCCCCGGTGGGCCGCCGCGTCGATGCCGTAGGCCGCGCCGGACACCACGGTGACGTCACGCTCGGCCAGCGCGGCCGCCCAGTCGGCCGCGACCGCCACCCCGTAGGAGGTGGCGGCCCGGGATCCGACCACGGCAGCGGCACGGGGCCGGGTCGCGACCCGAAGGGACCCCCGGACCCACAGCCCCACCGGGACCCCGCCGCGACGCTCTCGATCGACACCGCTCAGGTCGTCCAGGCGTGAGGGCCAGCCCGCGTCGCCGGGGACGACGAAACGGGCGCCGGCGTCCTCGGCGCGGCTGCGCAGCCGCTCGGGGTCGACCTCGGCGATGCGACGACCGAGGCGTCCGTCCGGGTCGAGGGCCGGGTCCCCCCGACGAAGCCTGCCGTACACCGACTGAGCCGACTCGCTGGTCACCGCGTCGAGCACCCGGCAGTGGCCCGGCTCCACGGCAGCACTGAGGGCGACCCGGCAGGTCCGCTCGTCCAGGCTGCTCACCGCACCTCCCCTGGGGTCATGCCACGGCCTGGTCACCAGCGCCGACGTGGTAGGCCAGCGCCTCCTCGACGTGCCGGCGCCGCGGCGAGCCGGCCTCCTCGAGGTCGGCGATCGTCCATGCCACGCGAAGCGCACGGTCGGCACCGCGCGCACTGAGGGCTCCCCGGTCGACCGCGGTCACGATGGGGGCGACGACGGACGCCTGCGGGCGGTAGGTGGTGCGCAACGCCCTGATCGGGATGTCGGCGTTGGTACGCCACGGCTGCCCGGCGAAACGGTGGGCCTGCCGCAATCGGGCATCGGCGACGCGTGCGCGCACAGTCGCGGACGTCTCGCAGGTGCCGGTGTCCGCGGCCAGCGCGGCTCGCGACACCGGCCCGACGCTGCCATGCAGGTCGACGCGGTCCAGCAGCGGGCCGGACAGCCGGTTTCGGTAGCGGCGGACCGTGTCCGGTGGGCAGCGGCAGGCCCGCAGCAGCGACCCGGCGAAGCCGCACGGACAGGGGTTCGCGGTGAGCACGAGCTGGAAGCGGGCGGGGAAGCGCCCCGACCCGCGGGACCGGGTGATGATCACCTCACCGGTCTCCAAGGGCTGTCGCAGCGCCTCCAGCGCAGTCCGGTTGAACTCGGGCGCCTCGTCCAGCAACAGCACGCCGTGATGGGCCAGCGAGACCGCGCCCGGGTGAGCGATGCCGCTGCCACCACCGACCAGTGCTGCAGCAGAGCAGGTGTGGTGCGGCTCCACGAAGGGCGGGTCGTGCACCAGCGGCGCGTCCGGGTCGAGCAACCCGAGCAGCGACCGGACGGCACTCACCTCGATCGCGCTCGCCAGGTCCAGCGGGGGGAGCAACCCCGGCATCCGGCGGGCCAGCATCGTCTTGCCGCTGCCCGGTGGTCCGGACAGCAGGAGGTGGTGTCGTCCAGCGACAGCGATCTCCACCAGTCGGCGAGCGACCGGCTGGCCGACCACCTCGGCCAGGTCGCCCCCGCTGTGCTCGGCAGAGGGAGGCGACGACTGCGCGCGGTCCCGCTGACCGACCACGACACCGACCGCGCCAGAGGGGATGACCGTGCCACTGCGCCAGTGAGCCAGCAGCGTGCGCAGCGACGACACCCCGAGCACCTCGACGTCGGGCACCACCTGCGCCTCGGCGAGGTTCGCCAGGGGCACGACGAAGCGCCTCGCCCCGTCCCGGGCTGCCCCGAGCACCGCGGGCAGCACACCGCGGACCGGCCGGACCCCGCCGTCCAGCCCCAGCTCGCCGAGGACCACCAGGTCGTCAACAGAGCCGGTCGGGACCGCGCCGGCTGCGGCGAGCACGGCCGTCGCCAACGGCAGGTCGAAGTGGGTGCCGTGCTTGGGAACCGAGGCCGGGGAGAGGTTCGCGGTGATGCGCTGCTGCGGCCAGGCCTCCCCGCTGCTCAGCACCGCCGCCCGCACCCGGTCGCGGGCCTCGTTGACCGCGGCGTCGGCGAGCCCTACCAGGGTGAAGCCGGGCATCCCTCCGAGATGAACCTCGACGTCGACGAAGCGTGCCTGCATGCCCAGGAGCACGACGGAGCGGCAGCGGGCCAGCGCCACCTACGCCACCCCGCGAAGATGCTCGACGTGCATCGCACCCCGACGTGGCACCAGGATGCCGACGAGGTCGATCCGTACGGGACCGACCCCGGGTCCCAGGTGCTGCCGGTAAGTCGCGGCGAGGCGCCGCAACCGGGCCGCCTTAGCCGGCGTGACCGCCTCCAACGGGGCACCGAACTCGCGGCTGCGGCGCGTCTTCACCTCGCAGATCACCAGCGTGGCACCATCGCGCGCGACGATGTCGATCTCCCCGATGGGGCATCGCCAGTTGCGCTCGAGCACGATGAACCCGGCGGCGCTCAGGTGTGCCGCAGCCAGGTCCTCCCCGAAGCGCCCCAGCGCCGCGCGCACCTGCACCGGCATCCACCTCCGCCGGTAATCGTGCGACCGGTCGGTCTCGCGGCGCGACAGGCGTCATGACCCTGGGGACGACACGCCGGGGTAGTCAGGGCTTGGGGATCTCCAGGTCCGCCTTGGACAGCTCCTCGATGTTCACGTCCTTGAACGTCAGCACCTTGACGTTCTTGACGAACCGGGCCGGGCGGTACATGTCCCACACCCAGGCGTCACTCATGGTGACCTCGAAGAACACCTCGCCCCCGTCGGAGTGCACCTTCATGTCCACGGTGTTGGTCAGGTAGAAGCGCCGCTCGGTCTCCACGACGTAGGAGAACAGCGAGACCACGTCGCGGTACTCGCGGTACAGCGACAGCTCCATCTCGGCCTCGTACTTCTCGAGGTCCTCCGCGCTCATCCGATCTCCTCCCACGTCGTGACCGACGGTTCACGGCCCGCCACCTGCGACACGTTGGCGTACGAGCGGCGGTGCTGCGGGCACGGGCCGCGCCCGCGCAGGGCCTGCTGGTGCTCCGGCGTCGAGTAGCCCTTGTGCTCGGCGAACCCGTACCCCGGCCACACCCGGTCCATCTCCACCATCAGCCGGTCCCGGGTCACCTTGGCGACCACGGACGCCGCGGCCACGTTTGCCGAGACCCGGTCGCCCTTCCACACCGCCAGGCCGGGCGAGCCGATCCCGGTCACGGGGAAGCCGTCGGTGAGCACGTAGCCAGGACGCACCTCCAGCCGTGCCACGGCCCGTCTCATGGCCTCGATGTTCGCCCGGTGCACCCCGCGCCGGTCGACCTCGGCCGAGTCGACCACGACGACGGAGATCGCCAGCGCGGTGCGTTCCACCCTGGCGAGCACGCGCTCCCTCGCCGCGGGACGCAGGAGCTTGGAGTCGGCCAGCTCGTCGATCTCCGACCCGCGGGACAGCGGGAGCACGACGGCGGCCACGACCAGCGGCCCGGCGCAAGCACCACGTCCGGCCTCGTCCGCACCGGCCACCGGCGTCAGACCGAGGCGGGCGACGGTGCGGTCGTAGGCGTAGGGCGTGCTGCCCCGTCGGACCACGACCCGTGGTGGAGCAGGCGACATCAGCTGCCTTCGTCGAGGGAGTCGTAGGTGTCCGGGCGCGCCAGTCCTCCCCACCGGTCTGGTGGCCACACGATGACGAAGGCGCGGCCGACGATGTCGCCGGCCGGTACGGCGCCGTGCACCCGCGAGTCGCCGGAGTTGGGGCGGTTGTCCCCCATCACCCAGTAGGAGCCCTCGGGGACGCGCACGTCGAACTCCTGCAGGGAGGGGGCGACTGCGGGCTTGAGCAGGTCGCTCTCCTCGACGGAGACGCCGTTGACGGTGAGCCGTCCAGCCGCGTCGCAGCAGGCCACCTGGTCACCGCCGATACCGATGACCCGCTTGATGAGGTGGCCTTCGGAGTCCGAGGGGAGCACCCCGACGAACTGCAACGCGTCGCTCAGCACGCCGCGCAACCCGTCTGGCCCAGGCGGGACGGGACCCAACCAGGAGCCGGGGTCGGAGAAGACCACGACGTCACCGCGCTGGACCTCCCCCACTCGGGTGGTGAGCTTGCTGACCAGCACGCGGTCGCCCACCAGGAGGGTGTTCTCCATCGACCCGGACGGGATGAGGAACGCCTGCACGAGGAAGACCCGCACGAGGGTGGCCAGCGCCAGCGCGAGGACGACGACGATGACGATCTCGCGGATCGCCGCCCACAGCGCTGAGCGTCCCGAGCTGGTGCGGACGGAGTCGGCGCGCTCACTCACCGGGCGCCCCGACCCGACGCCGGCAGCAGGGGACCGGCGGGGCAGCAGGACACGTCTGGACAACCTACCCGCCGGCTCACGGCACTGCGCCCACGACGCGGCCGACCACGGCCCGCTCGGCGACCGTCCCGCCGCCGGGGGACCCCAGATGCGCGCGAGAGTCCTCCGATACCGTCCGGTTGTCGCCCATGAGCCACAGCCGCCCACTCGGGACTGCGACGTCGAATAGGTCCTGCGACGGGTCGACTCCGCGGGCCAGGTACGGCTCGTCCAGGGGCTGTCCGTTCACCACGAGGCTCCCGTCGGCGTCGCAGCATCGCACCCGGTCCCCAGGGAGGCCGATGACCCGCTTGACCAGGTAGGCCTGGGCTGGTGCGGGGGCCAGGACGGTTCCGGCCAGTGGTCCCGTCGTGGCGACGCCTGGGACGAAGGCCCCGCGGACGTCCACCACGACCACGTCACCGCGCGCCAGGTCACGGTCGAGGAACGGACGCAGGACGAGCACCCGGTCGCCAGCCCTCAGGGCGGGCTCCATCGATGCGGCCGTCACGGTGAACACCTGCCCGAGGAGGAGCTGCAGGGCAACCCAGAGGACCAACGCAGCCAGGACGGCCGACAGCAGAGCGCGCCAGCGCGGTCGTCTGCGAACCTCTGACAGGACGCGACCCGACCCGCTCAGCTCGTCTCGCGCTTCTCGCGGATCTTGGCAGCCTTGCCGCGCCGGCTGCGCAGGTAGTACAGCTTCGCCCGACGCACGTCGCCCCGGCTGACCACCTCGATCTTCTCCACCACAGGCGAGTGCACCGGGAAGGTCCGCTCGACGCCGACCCCGAACGACACCTTGCGGACGGTGTAGCTCTCCCGAACCCCGGACCCGCGTCGGGCGATCACCACGCCCTGGAACACCTGGATGCGCGAGCGGTTGCCCTCGACGACCCGGACGTGGACCTTGACGGTGTCCCCCGCGCGGAAGTCGGGGACGTCGTCCCGCAGGCTGGCGGCGTCAACGGCGTCGAGCGTGTGCATGGGTTCCTCGCGTACAGGTCTGATCGGAGAGCGGGGAGGAGGTCGGGCATGGGTCCACGACTGCCTCTCGCGGATCACCTAGTGTGCCACAGGGCCGCCCGAGGACCGTAACCGACCGTCCTCCCCCGGCACCCAGCCCAGCTCGGCGAGCACGGCGTGGTCGTCGGGGGTGAGCGTCTCCATGGACAACGAGGCGATGAGGTCGGGGCGGCGCAGGGCGGTGCGGCGCAGCGCAGCGGCACGTCGCCACCGGGCGACCCGTGCGTGGTCGCCTGAGAGCAGCACGTCCGGCACGGCTCGCCCTCGCCACAGGGCGGGGCGGGTGTAGACCGGGTACTCCAGCAGGCCCTGGACGTGGGACTCCTCCTGCAGCGACGACGGGTTGCCCAGGACCCCCGGGAGGAGTCGGACCACCGCCTCCACGATCACCAGCGCGGCGGAGTCCCCGCCGGCGAGCACCACGTCGCCGACGGATATCTCATCCACCGGCATCCGCTCGGCGGCGTCGTCCACCAACCGGGCGTCGATGCCCTCGTAGCGTCCGCAGGCCAGGACGAGCCACGGCTCGCCTGCCAGCTGCTGGGCCCAGGCCTGCGTGAGGGGACGGCCGCCCGCCGAGGTGAGGAGCAGATGGGGCGTCTGCGTCGGGTCGCTGGCGGCCACGGAGTCCAGGGCGCGCCCCCACGGCTCGGGCGACATGACCATGCCGGCCCCCCCTCCGTAGGGGGCGTCGTCGACGCTGCGGTGCCGATCGGCGGTCCAGTCCCGCAGGTCGTGGACGGCGAGGTCGACGATGCCGGCCTGGCGTGCCTTGCCGACCAGCGACAGCGAGAGCGGCGCCAGGTAGTCGGGGAAGATCGTGACGATGTCCACCCGCACAGCCGGTCCGCCAGTTCTCGTGCTGAGTCAGGGCTCGACGTCGAGGTCGAGCAGTCCGATGGGTGCGTCCACCTCGAGCCAGCCACCCGGGACGTCCACCTGGGGGACGATGGCCGCGACGAAGGGCACGCGCGCCTGGCGCCCGGAGTCACGGCGCAGGACGAGCACGTCCTGCATGGGCCGATGCTCCACCGCCACGACCTGTCCGATGCGTGCGCCGTCGGGCTGACGTGCCTCCAGGCCGACCAGGTGGGCGTCGAGGAAGGCGTCGCTGTCGGATGGCTCGCCGGAGTCCGGGAGGTCGACGAGGAGGCTGACCCCGCGAAGGGCCTCGGCGGCAGCGCGGTCCTCCACCCGGTCGAAGCGCACCAGGAGGCGGTCGGCGTGCGGCCTGGCGGTGCGGACGACCAGACGATCGTCGGTGTCGGTCAGCAGCGCCCGGTCGGCGACGAAACGCAGGTCAGGGCGGTCGGTGTGCGGATCCACCACCACCTCACCGCGCACCCCGTGGGGTCGGACGATGCGCCCGACGACCAGGCGCACGTCCTACCGGCCGGAGGTGTCGACGAAGTCCACGCGCACCGGGCCGTGGTCGGAGATGGCACCGACGACCGTCCGGAACGACTGGGCCGTCCGGCCACGGCGGCCGATGACCTTGCCCAGGTCGTCTGGATGGACACGAACCTCCAGCAGGTCCCCACGGCGGGTGCTGCGCACCCGCACCCGGACGTCGTCGGGGTTGTCGACGATGCCGCGGACCAGGTGCCCGATGGCCTCAGCCAGCATCGAGGTCAGACCGACTCGGCTGGCAGGTCGGCTGGGTCGGCGGACTCCGGTGCCGACGCGTCTGCGGGCTGCTCAGCCGGCTCGGACGTCTCGGCCACCGGCTCGACGGCCTCCTGCGCAGCGGGGGCGGACGCGGGCTTCTTCGCTGGCCGACGGGGGGACGTCGTGTCGTCGGTGTCGCCCTTGTGGACCTCTGCGAGAACCCGGGCGAAGATCTCGGACTTCGCCGCGGACGGCTCCTTGGTCCGCAGCGTGCCCTCCGCTCCAGGCTCGCCGGTGAACTGCTGCCAGTCCCCGGTCACCTTGAGGATGGCCCGCACCGGGTCGGTCGGCTGCGCGCCCACCGACAGCCAGTGCTGCACGCGTGCGGAATCGACGCGGATGAGGCTCGGCTCCTCCTTCGGGTGGTAGAGGCCGAGCTCCTCGATGGCCCTCCCGTCACGCTTGGTGCGTGAGTCAGCGACGATGATGCGGTACTGCGGGTTGCGGATCTTGCCCATCCGCTTCAGCTTGATCTTGACAGCCACGGGCTGTGGTTCTCCTCGCCGGTCGGTCGTGGTGGGCGCTGGCAGCACGGGTGGGGTCCGTCCCAGAGCCGCCTGGGGTGCGGGCGCGCCCGAGAGAGGGTGGCGCGGCCCTTCCCCACTAGTGTGCCAGACCTCGCGGGCAACCCTCGACGCGACTCAACCGGCCAGGATCTTCGCCTTCATGGTCGCGCTGCGGAACGCAGGCGGGGCGGCCCAGGTGTTCTCCACCGATCGGCTGGACGCGCTGACGTCAGCGCAGCACTCGGCCCCGCAGGACGACCATGCGGGGATCGAGCAGGGTGCGGGGGTTCACCCGCGGGTCCTCGGAGAGCACGACCAGGTCGGCGCTGTCGCCCTCCAGGAGTCCGCCGGGCCGGCCCATCAGGTACTGCCGGGCATCCCACGACGCCGCCCCGACCGCGACCGCGGGCGGCAGCCCCGCCTCGGCCAGCGCGATCACCTCGCGTGCCACCAGCCCGTGCGGGAGCACCCCGCCGGCGTCGGTGCCCGCGTAGATCGCCAGACCGGCCTCGTGGGCCTCGGCGACGTTGCGGCGGGCCCGGCTGTGCAGGGCACGCATGTGGCTGGCGTAGCGGGGGAACTTGGCCTCCCCCTGATCGGCGAACAGCGGGAAGTTGTCGATGTTGATCAGCGTGGGGACGATCGGCACCCCGCGGGCAGCCATCTCCTCCCGCAGCCGCCCGTCGTCGACGCTGATCAGTCCGGTGGCGTGCTCGACGCAGTCGATCCCGGATGCCACCAGGTCCGGCAGGGCAGGCTCGCCGAACACGTGAGCGGTGACCCGGGCGCCGAGCGCGTGCGCCGCCTGCATGGCCTCATCGAGGGCCCAGCGTGGCCAGCAGGGCTCGAGGTCTCCGGTGTCCCGGTCGATCCAGTCGCCGACGATCTTGACCCAGCCGTCCCCGCGACGGGCCTCCTGCTCGACGCAGCCGACGAGTTCCTCCGGCTCGACCTCGTGCCCGTAGTTGCGGATGTAGCGGCGGGTCCGCGCGATGTGACGTCCGGCCCGGATGATCCGCGGAAGGTCGTCCCGCTGGTCCATCCATCGGGTGTCGGCCGGCGACCCGGCGTCGCGGATGAGCAGCACACCGGCATCCCGGTCGGCCAGTGCCTGCCGCTCGGCCTCCTCGTCGTCGACTGCGCCGTGGGCGGCCAGGCCGACGTGGCAGTGCAGGTCGACCAGTCCCGGGATGATCCAGGCCACCGGGTCCGCCGGGGTGTCCGCCGGGGTGATGGTGACCGCGCCGGGGACGGGCTGCTCGCTGACGCGGCCGTCGGCCACCCACAGGTCGCGCAGGTCACCCTCGGGAAGCACCACACCGCGCAGGTGCAGGGGCTGGTCGCTCACCTGTGCCTGCCCCTATCGCGACGGCGGGAGCAGGTCGCGGAACTCCGTCGGCAGCTCCAGGTCGGTGAGGTCGGGCGGCACCTCCGGCTGGCCGAAGGGCGCCTGACCCTGACCGGCCTGCTGGCGGCGCTGCTCGTGCTGGGCCTCCTGGGCCGCACGCTTGGCAGGGTTCCCGGACCGGGCGCCGCGGCCACCTTTGCGCTTGCCCTTGACCGGCTGCTGCGCCCGCCCCTTGCTCTTCTTGCCGCCGGATCCCGGCATCCCGGGCATGGACGGCATGGCCCCGCGAGCCGCCTGGGACATCATGTCCCGGGCCACGTAGAACCTCTCGACGAGCTGGTTGACGTCGCTGACCGTGGCGCCGGAGCCGGCTGCGACCCGGGACCGTCGCGAGCCGTTGAGGATCCTGGGGTCGGACCGCTCCGCAGGCGTCATCGAGTGGATGATCGCCTCGATCCGGTCGACATCGCGCTCGTCGAAGTTCTCCAGCGCCTCCCGGAACTCCCCGGCCCCCGGGAGCATCCCGAACAGCTTGGTCAACGGCCCCATCCGCCGCACCGCCTGGAGCTGGGACAGGAAGTCGTCGAGCCCGAACTGCGTGCCCTGCTGGAGCTTGGCCGCCATCTCCTCGGCCTGCTCGGCGTCGAAGGCCCGCTCGGCCTGCTCGATGAGGGTGAGCACGTCGCCCATCCCCAGGATGCGCGAGGCCATCCGCTCGGGGTGGAAGGCGTCGAAGTCGTCCAGCCGCTCCCCGTTGGAGGCGAACATCACCGGCCGTCCGGTGACCGAGCGCACCGACAGCGCGGCCCCACCGCGGGCGTCGCCGTCGAGCTTGGTCAGCACCACCCCGTCGAACCCGACGCCGTCGAGGAACGCCCGTGCCGTGGTGACGGCGTCCTGACCGACCATCGCGTCCAGGACGAACAGGATCTCCTCCGGGGACACCGCGTCCCGGATGTCGACGGCCTGCTGCATCATCTCGGCGTCGATGCCCAGGCGTCCTGCGGTGTCGATGACGACGACGTCGTGCAGCTGGCGTCGGGCGTGCTCGACGCCGGATCGTGCCACGTCGACGGGGTCGCCGACACCGTTGCCCGGTTCGGGGGCCCACACCGGGACCCCGGCCCGCTCCCCCACGATCTGCAGCTGGGTCACGGCGTTGGGGCGTTGCAGGTCGGCTGCCACGAGCAGCGGGGAGTGCCCGTGCTGGGTCAGCCAGCGTCCGAGCTTGGCCGCGAGGGTCGTCTTCCCCGTCCCCTGCAGGCCAGCGAGCATGATCACGGTCGGCGGCTGCTTGGCGAAGCGCAGCCGGCGGGTCTGCCCACCGAGGATCTCGATGAGCTCCTCGTTGACGATCTTGATGACCTGCTGCGCGGGGTTGAGCGCAGAGGAGACCTCGGCGGCACGGGACCGTTCCTTGACCGCCGCAACGAACTCCTTGACCACCGGGAGTGCGACATCGGCCTCCAGCAGGGCGATGCGGATCTCACGGGCCGTGGCGTCGATGTCGGCGTCGGAGAGCCGTCCCTTGGCCCGCAGCCCCTTGAACGTGGCGGTCAGGCGGTCAGACAGTGTGGCGAACACGTGCTCGATCCTCGGATGTGACGACAGGGCGGGTCGTGCCCGCGGTCGGCGGGTCAGACCAGCAGGGTATCCGCAGCAGCCGGCCACGACGTCCCTGGCGTGTCCCGAGCAGGTCAGGCGCGGCTCTCGAGGGCCTCGCAGACTCGGTCACGCACCAGTTCGGCCACCTCCGGCTCCAGCGGCCCACCGGTGTCCCCGACCAGGTAGAAGACGTCGACCACGTCCGCGCCGAGGGTGTCGACGACCGCCGAGCGGACAGCGACGTGCAGGTCGGCGACGACGGTGGCGACCCGGTGCAGCAGGCCCGGCTCGTCGTGTGCCCGCACCTGCAGCACGCTGGCGGTCTGCGACGCCTGCGGAATCATCGCGACCCGGGGCGGTGCGGTGCGGATGGGGCTCCGCCGACGTTCGGCAGACCGGCGGGCGAGTCTCTCCGACACGTCCAGCGTGCCCTCCAGCGCCATCAGCAGGTCCCGGCGCAGCACGTGGTCGTCCGGCGGTGGTCCGTACCTGCTCACCGTCCGCCACACCTGAACCGCCGCCCCGTCGACGGTGTCGACGCTGGCACCGCGGACCTCCAGCCGGTGCAGGGCCAGCACGCCCGCTGCGCAGGCGAGCAGGCCGATCCGGTCCGGGGCCACGACGGTGACCCGGCAGACCTGGTCGACGTCGGGAGCGGACACGAGCACCTCGAAGGCCCCGGACAAGGCCAGCGTCCGGGCCCACGGCTCGGCCGGGGAGCCGACGTGCCCGGCGGTGCCGTGCTCGCCCTGCAGGCGTGCATGGACGCGGCGGACGAGATCGCGCACCAGCGCCGCCCGCCAAGGGGTCCAGGCCAGCGGCCCGGCGGCGGTGGCATCGGCCTCGGTGAGGGTGGCCAGCAGCTCCAGGCGCTCGGCCGTGCCCACCGCCTTCGCCACCATGGCGACGGTCGTCGGGTCGTCCAGGTCTCGGCTGGTGGCAACGGTGGGCAGCAGCAGGTGGTGGCGGACGAGCTCGGAGATGGCTTCGACGTCGTCGTCGTCGAAGCCCATCCGGGCCGTCATGCTCTGCGCCAGGACGGCGCCGGTGGCGCTGTGGTCACCGGGCCAGCCCTTGCCGACGTCGTGCAGCAGCGCAGCCATGAGCAGCAGGTCGGGTCGCGAGACTCGACGTGCCAGCGCCGCCGCCTCCGCCACGACCTCGATGCTGTGGCGGTCCACGGTGTGCCGGTGGATCGGCGTGCGCTGTGGTCGGTGCCGGATACGTTCCCAGTCCGGCAACCACCGCACGACCAGGCCCGCGGCTTCCAGGTCCTCCCACACCGGGATCCCGTCCCGGCCGGCACCCAGCAGCCGGACGAAGGCCTCGCGCGCCGGGCCGGGCCACGGGACGGGCAGGTCCGGGGTCTCGGCGACCAGCCGCTCCATCGTGGCCACCGCCAGCGGCACACCGGCCTGCGCGGCGGCCGCGGCCGCACGTACCGCGAGAGTGGCGTCGTGCTCGAGGTCCACCTGACGCGCCAGGACGGCCTCGCCGTCGTACTCCACGACCCCGTCGACCAGCGGCCGACGGGTGGGCTTGCGGCGCAGCAAAGGCCGCCGCGCGCGTGAGCGCAGCGTCCGCTCGACGCTGCGCCAGGTCACATCGCAGGCGTAGGCAATGGCCCGCCCGGCCTCCGAGATCCGGCGCAGCAGCACGTCGGCGTCGAGCAGGCCGAGCATGGACGCGACGTCGTCCTGCTCCTGCAGCAGCACCCGGTCCGAGCGTCGGCCGGTGCTGCGGTGCAGCGCGTCCCGCACTGTGAGCAGCCAGGAGCGGGACTCCTCGACGATGGTCGAGTGCGGCCAGTCCGCGACCCACGACGCTGCGATGGCCCGCAGCACCAGCGTGTCCCGGAGCCCGCCGTAGGACTCGACGAGGTCGGGCTCGATGAGGTAGGGCAGCTCCCCGAAACGATCGACCCGTTCGCGGACCGACTCGCGCAGCTCGGGGAGTCGGGAGGCAGCCTCCTTCCTCCAGTCGGCGAGGTTCGCCTCGACCAGTCGGTGGGTCAGTGCTGCGTCGCCGGCGACGTGGCGGGCGTCCAGCAGGCCGAGGGCGACCTTGAGGTCGGTGCGGGCCACCGCGGCTGCCTCGGCCAGCGTGCGGACCGAGTGGTCCAGCGGGACCCGCGAGTCCCACAGCGGGTAGAACACGCCGTCGGCGACAGCGCTGAGCTCGTCGGCGCTGCGACTGCCGTCGTGCACCAGCACGACGTCCAGATCGCTGCCGGGCAGCATCTCCCGGCGTCCGTACCCACCGACGGCGACCACGGCCAGGCCCGAGCCTTCCGCCGGAGCGAGCAGGTCGCTGATCCGGCGGTCAGCCAGATCGGACAGCGCGCGGCGCCGCTGGGCGGCAGGCAGGTCGTGGGCTGCGATGATCGCCTCTCGGGCCGCCCGGAACCGATGGGTCGGCGAGGCGAGGCCGGCTGCGGAGGTCACGTCCTCCACAGCCGGCCCCACCGTCGCGTCTGCTGGACCGCTGGTCATTGCGGCGTCGGTCGTCGCCCTACAGGGCCTCGACCCCGCGCTCCCCGGTGCGTACCCGCACGACGCTGTCGACCGGGATGACCCACACCTTGCCGTCGCCGATCCGTCCGGTCTGGGACGTCTTGACGATCACCTCGACGACGTCGTCCACGTCGCCGTCGTCCAGCAGCACCTCCAGACGGATCTTGGGAACCAGGTCGACGGTGTACTCCGCCCCGCGGTAGACCTCGGTGTGGCCCTTCTGCCGGCCATAGCCGCTGGCCTCACTCACCGTCATGCCGTGGACACCGAAGGACTCCAGGGCCGAGCGGACGTCGTCGAGCTTGAACGGCTTGATGACTGCCGTGACGAGCTTCATGCGTTCACCTTCCTCTCCGCGGGGGCTGCGTGGGTTGCCATTCCGGTTGTCGGGCTGGAGCCACCGCCCGAGAAGAGCTCGTAGGCTGTCTCCGCGTGCTCGGCGAGGTCGATTCCGGTGATCTCGTCCTCTTCGCTGACCCGGAACCCGAGTGTCTTGTGTAGCACGAGACCCAGGATCAAGGTGACCACGAGGGAGTACCCAAGCACCGCGAACGACCCGACAGCCTGCGTGCCCAAGACGTCCAGGCCTCCGCCGTAGAAGAGCCCGTCCTTGCCGAGCTCATTGACCGACGTCGAGGCGAAGAGCCCGATGGCAAGCGATCCGACGAGGCCACCGACCAGATGGATCCCTACGACATCGAGTGAGTCATCGAACCCGAACCGGAACTTCAGGCCAACCGCCAGAGCGCACAGCGTCCCGGCAAGGAAGCCGATGGCGACCGCGCCGATCGGGGTGACGAACGCGCAGGCCGGGGTGATGGCCACCAGTCCGGCGACGGCGCCGGATGCCGCGCCCAGGCTGGTCGGGTGGCCATCCCTGATGCGCTCCACCAGGAGCCAGCTCAGCACCCCTGTCGCCGTGGCCAGCATCGTCGTGGCAAACGCCACCGCGGCAGTGGCGTTGGCGCCCAGAGCAGACCCGGCATTGAACCCGAACCAGCCGAACCACAGCAGAGCTGAACCCAAGAGCACGAACGGCAGGTTGTGCGGCTTCATGAGCGTCTTGGGCCACCCGATACGTCGACCGAGCACGAAGGCAAGAGCAAGTCCCGCGGCACCAGCGTTGATGTGGACGGCGGTCCCGCCGGCGAAGTCCAGCACTCCGAGACCTGCCAGCCAGCCGTCGCCCTCACCGCCGAGCTCGTCGTCGCCGAAGTCGAAGACCCAGTGCGCGACCGGGAAGTACACGAGGGTCGCCCACAGGCCGACGAACACTGCCCAGGTGGTGAACTTGGCCCGGTCGGCGATGGCGCCACTGATGAGCGCCGGTGTGATGATGGCGAACATCAGCTGGAACATCGCGAATGCCAGGAATGGGATGGGGTACACCCCCCCGTTCGCCGCGAGCTCACCGGCCACGTCGCTCAGGCCCACCGAGCCCAGACCGCCCCAGAACCCGTTGCCGTCGTCCCCGAAGGCAACCGAGTAGCCGTACAGAACCCAAAGGACCGCGACGATACCGATGGTGATGAACGACATCATCATCATGTTGAGCACGCTCTTCGAGCGCACCATGCCCCCGTAGAAGAAGGCGAGCCCAGGGGTCATGAGTAGCACCAGGGCGGCACTGGTCAGTACCCACGCGGTGTCACCCGCACTGATCTCCATCTGTTGGTCTCCTCGCTCCTATCGGGTCCACCACAACGGCTTCGTTGCCGGTCCGGTGGACCCCACCGACGAATGGCCGTCAGGGTTGACGGCGTGTGTTGCGGCAGGCACTGCAGCGTGTTTCGGTTCGGTGACAACGCTGCGTCGGTGTTACGTCTGGGTGAACCTCGTCGGTACGCAGGGGTCCGGCTCAGGCGGCGAGGGCATCTCCGCCCAGGAGGCCGTCGACGAAGGCGGCCGGGTCGAAGGGCGCCAGGTCGTCCGCGCCCTCCCCCAGACCGACCAGCTTGACCGGGACCCCGAGCTCACGCTGGACGGCGACCACGATGCCGCCCTTGGCGGTCCCGTCCAGCTTGGTCAGCACGATGCCGGTGACGTCGACGACCTCGCCGAACACGCGTGCCTGGGCCAGCCCGTTCTGCCCGGTCGTGGCGTCGAGGACGAGAAGCACCTCCTCGACCGGGCCGTGCTTCTCCACGACCCGCTTGACCTTGCCCAGCTCGTCCATCAGGCCCACCTTGTTCTGCAGCCGACCCGCCGTGTCGACGATGACCACGTCAGCCTCCTGCTCGACCCCGGCTCGCACCGCCTCGAAGGCCACGCTGGCCGGGTCGGCACCCTCCTCGCCGCGCACCGTCGGGACGCCCACCCGGTCCCCCCAGGTGGTGAGCTGGTCGGCCGCGGCGGCTCGGAAGGTGTCGGCCGCGCCGAGCACGACGTCCTTGTCCTGCGCGACGAGCACCCTGGCCAGCTTCCCCACGGTGGTGGTCTTGCCTGTGCCGTTCACGCCGACCACGAGCAGGACGGCAGGCTGGGTGCCCTTGCGCGTGGTGTCCAGGGACCGGTCCATCTGCGGGTCGACCAGCGCGATGAGCTCCTCACGGAGGATGGCCCGGGCCTGCTCGGGCGTAGCGGAGCCCTCCACCCTCACCCGGGTGCGCAGCCGCTCGACCAGGTCGGTAGTGGCTGCCACGCCCAGGTCGGCCGACAGCAGGGTGTCCTCGATCTGCTCCCAGGTGTCCTCGTCGATCCGGTCGCTGGACAGCAGCGCCAGCAGGGCCTGGCCGAGGAGGCTGCCGGAGCGGGCCAGCCTGGCGCGCAACCGCACCATGCGTCCTGCTGCCGGTTCGGGTCGCTCGAGCTCGACCAGCGCGCCTGGCTCCTCGAGCGTCTCGGGCGGTTCGAGTGTTGCTGTCGCCGCACCCGGCAGGTCGAGGGTCTCGACCGAGCGTTTGGGGGTGTCGACGGGCTCGCCGGCGTCATCGCCGACTCCGGGGGCGTAGTCGACGCCCGGGCGTGGCGGCGGCGGAGCCGCCCGCCGACGGCGGGTGCCGGTGACGACGAGGCCGACGAGCGCGACGAGCGCCACCAGCGCGATGATCACGATGAGTACCGCGGTGTCCACGGGTGAATCCTCGCAGAGCCCTGGACGTGATCCCGGTCCTCTCCCCGATCCTCAGACCGGGTGCAGCGCTCCGGACCGCAGGGTCAGCACCCGATCCAGCGCTTCGGCGCTGACGTCGCGGTGGGTGATGAGCAGGACGGCGGACCGATCCGTACTGGCGAGCAGGTCACGCACCAGCGCGGACGCCGTTGCCTCGTCAAGATGCTCGGTGGGCTCGTCCAGGACGAGGACGTCGAAGCGTGCCAGCAGTGTGCGGGCCAAGGCCAGTCGCTGTCGCTCCCCTCCGGACAGCCGGCCTCCGTGCTCGCCGACCATGGTGTCCCACCCGTCGGGCATCGCCTCCACGGCCTCGAGCAGCCGGGCTGCGGCCAGCGCGGCACGGATGTCCTCGTCGGAGGCGCCTGGGCGGGCCAGGCGCACGTTCTCCTTCACCGACGTGTCGAAGACGTGCGCGTCCTGGGCGAGCAGACCCACCCGGGTGCGCACCGCGTCGGAGTCCAGGCGTTGGTACGGCACGCCGTTGAGCGCCACGACACCCTCGCGCGGGTCGAGGAACTTGAGCAGGACCGCCGCAAGCGTGCTCTTGCCCACCCCGCTGGGGCCGACGAGGGCCACGTGCTCCCGCGGGGCCAGCGTCAGGTCGAGACCGCTCAGCACGGCCGGACCGTCGGCGGTCCAGCCGACGGTGAGGTCGCGCACCTCGACCTGGGTGGGTGGGTCGGGGAGCGGCGCCGGGTCGGCCGGATCGTGGACCGGCAGCGGGGCGTCCAGCACCTCGACGACCCGGCCTGCCGCCGCCCGGACTCGTGGAACCTGCTGCGCAGCGGGGGCCAGCGCCGAGACCAGCTCGAACACCGCCATCGGGGTGAGCACGACGACGGCGAGGGCGACACCCGGCAGGGAACCGTCCCGGACGGCCGGCACGCCGAGGGCGAGACCAGCCCACATGGCGGTGCCGCCTGCGGCCGCGGCCACCGCGGCTGCGATGCCCGCTCCCCCGGCAGAACGTGCCTCGGCACGGCTCAGGTCGGTGTCGTCGACCCTGACTCGTGCCAGGGCCTGGTCGAGAAGACCGAAAGCGGTCAGTTCGGCGGCTCCGGCAAGGGTGTCGTGCACTGTGGTCGCCAGCGCCCCCCGGGCCGGGGAGACCCGTCGTTCGGCTCGCCGCGCCACAGCCAGGGCCATCACCGGAGCCAGCGCGGCCGCGACCACGATGGTGACCAGCAGCACCAGCGCCGCGGACGGCAGCAGCCACCAGATGACGCCGACGGCACCGGCCCCGACGATCACCGCCGCGCCGTAGGGCAGCAGGACGCGCAACCAGAGGTCCTGCAGGGTGTCCACGTCGCCCACCAGGCGAGCGAGCAGGTCGCCGGACCGGAACGCCGCCGACCCGGTCGGGGCCAGCTTCTCCAGCCGCTCGTACACCCCGACTCGCAGCTCGGCCAGCCACCGAAAGGCGGCGTCGTGCGCGGCGAGGCGCTCGAGGTAGCGGAACACGCCGCGGGAGATGCCGAAGGCCCGCACGGCGACGATCGCCACCATGAGGAACAGGACGGGGGGCTGCTCGGCTGCACGGGAGATCAGCCAGGCCGACGTGGCGGTCAGGGCGACGGCCGAGCCGGCCGCGAGCGTGCCCATGAGCAGTGCCAGGGCCAGCCGGCCGGTGATCGCTCGGGCGCTTGCCGCGGCCCGCAGCAGCGGGTCCCGTGGGCGGGTCATTCACTCCACCGCACGGGGTCGGCACCCACCTCGACGGTGCGGTCGGCGAAGGCCAGCAGTCCCGGGCGGTGCGCGACGACGAGCACGGCCGCACCCTGGTCGGCGCGAGCACGCAGGGTGGCGAGCATTCGGTGCTCGGTGGCAGCGTCGAGGTCGGCCGTGGGTTCGTCGAGAACGAGCACCGGGGCCGGGCGCAGCAGAGCGCGGGCCACCGCGACACGTCGACGTTGCCCCGCCGACAGGCCGACACCGCCCTCCCCCACCGCAGTGTCCAGCCCTCGCGGCAGGTCGGCCAGGACGTCGTGCGCGGCGGCTTCGTGCATGGCGGCGACCATCTGCTGCTCCTGGGCATCCGGGCGGGCCATGCGCAGGTTGTCCGCCAGCGTGGCCGAGAACAGGTGGGGCCGCTGAGGAGACCACCCGATATGGGCACGCCAGCTGTCGGCGTCCAGCTCGTGCAGCCCGTGCTCGGCGCCGTCGCTGCCGGTGATCAGGATGCGCCCACCGGCCATCGGCACGAACCCCATGAGGGCCGCGACCAGGCTCGACTTGCCACCACCGCTCGGGCCGGTCAGCGCCACCACCTCGCCTCGGCGCAGCGTGAGGCAGACGCCGGATACGGCCGGTCGTTCGCGGCCCGGGTACGCCACGGCGACCTGGTCGAGTCGGATCTGGCGCGGCTCGGGCGCCAGGCGCGTCCCGGTCTGAACCTGCGCAGGCGTCTCGATGACCGTGAACGCCTGCTGGGCCGCCGCCATCCCCTCGGCGCTGGCGTGGTAGTGCACCCCCACCATGCGCAGCGGCAGGTATGCCTCGGGGGCCAGGATCAGGATGAGAAGGCCCGTCTCCAGGTCCAGGCGCCCCTCGACCAGACGCAGGCCGATGCCGACGGCGACCAGGGCGACCGAGAGGGTGGCCAGTAGCTCGAGCACGAGCGCGGACAGGAAGGCCACCCGCAGCGTGCTCATGCTGGTCCGCCGGTAGTCGTCGGTGACGGAGCGGATGCTCCTCACCTGTGCCTTGGCACGTCCGAACACCTTCAGGGTCGGCAGGCCCGACACCACGTCGAGGAAGTGGTGCCCCAGCCGGGTCAGGCTCTGCCACTGCCGTTCGGTGCGGGCCTGCGTCGCCTTGCCCACGAGCACCATGAACACCGGGATCAGGGGCAGCGTCAGTGCGATGGTGACGGTCGCCACCCAGTCCTCGGTCACGATCCGGGCCAGGACCGCCACCGGGATGATCACCGCGAGGACGAGCTGAGGCAGGTACTTGGAGAAGTACCCGTCCAGAGCGTCGACCCCGCGCGTGGCCAGGGTGGTCAGCTCCCCGGTGCGCTGCCCGGACAGCCACCCGGGCCCGAGGCGAACGGCCCGCTGGACCACCTGCTCCCGCAGCGACGACTTGACCGATGCCGACGCCCGGTGCGCCGCCGACTCCTGAACCCAGACGAGCGCGACACGCGCGGCGACGACGGCCGCCAGCGCACTCAGCGTGGGCTGGAGCTCGGTGAGGTCAGCCCCGTCGAGGAAGGCCGCGCTGATGCCGTGGGCGAGAAGACCCGCCTGGGTGATCACCAGCAGCGCCGCGAGGACGCCGAGGCCCGCAGTCCCCCCGACGTAGACCGCGCTCGCCCTCGCGTAGCGCAGCAGGCGAGGGTCGAGCGGCTTCACGCCGGCATTGTGCGCGCTCGCTCGTTTTGGGGACGATCAGCCGACGCGCTCGGCGTCCTCGGCGTCGAATGACCTCGCCTTGGCGGCGGCATCGATCGCGTCATGCGGCTCAGGGATGTCGTCGGTGCTCAGGCGACGCCGGAACACCCAGTACGTCCACCCCTGGTAGAGCAGCACGATCGGCGTCATGATCACTGCCACCCAGGTCATGATCGTCAGCGTGTACTCGGTGGACGAAGCATTGTCGATGGTCAGGTTGAACGCCTCGTCGATGCTGGACGGCATGACGTTGGGGTAGAGGTTGCTGAACAGCGCGACCACGGCGAGTCCCAGGGTCAGCGCAGTGCCCAGGAACGCCCAGCCCTCCCGACCCATCCGGTTGGCCAGCAGGGCCCCCACCAGACACACCGCCGTCAGCGCCGCGAGCACGGCGAACGGCGGCTCGGGGTTGATCCGGTACGTCCAGACCAGGAACACCACAGCAAGCCCAGCCGCGGCCAGGCCGACCCGCTCGGCCAGCGCGCGTGCGTTGTGCCGGATCTCGCCGTCGGTCTTGAGCGCGATGAAGATCGCCCCGTGGGTGACGAACAGGGTCAGAGTGACCAGGCCGCCCAGCAGCGCGTAGGGGTTGAGCAGGTTGAAGAAGCCCCCGACATACTCCAGGTTGCCCTCGACCTCCTCGATCGGCACGCCGCGGACGATGTTGGCGAACGCCACGCCCCACAGAACCGCGGGAAGCAGCGAGCCGACGAAGATCGCGCGGTCCCACCAGGCCTTCCAGGGTGAGTCGGGCCGCTTGCCGCGGTACTCGAAGGCCACCCCGCGGATGATGAGGGCGACGAGGATGAGGAACAACGGCAGGTAGAACCCGCTGAACAGGGTGGCGTACCACTCCGGGAAGGCGGCGAAGGTCGCGCCGCCGGCAACGAGCAGCCACACCTCGTTGCCGTCCCAGACAGGGCCGATCGTATTGATCATGACCCGGCGCTCCTTCTCCGTCTTGCCGAGCACCGGCAGCAGCACGCCGACGCCGAAGTCGAATCCCTCCAGCACGAAGTACCCCACCCACAGAACCGCGATGAGGATGAACCAGACGGTGGTGAGCTCCACAGCAGTGCCTCTCCTGTCCCTGCGTGACTCAGTAGGCGAAGGTCAGCGGCCGGTCGGCCTCGTTGTCAGGGGTGTCGGCCAGCTCGCGACTGACGTCGGGAAGCCCGGCCTTGATGTAGCGCATGAGCAGAGCGATCTCGACCACCGCCAGCGCGCCGTACAGCAGGGTGAAGCCGATCAGCGTGGTCAGTACGGCGGCACCCGACACCTGCGGTGAAACCGCCAAGGAGGTGGGCATCAACCCGAAGACGATCCACGGCTGACGCGCCATCTCGGTGAAGATCCAGCCGAAGGAGTTGGCCACCAGCGGGAGGAACGGCAGCAGGATCGCCACCGCGACCGTCCACCGGCTGGTGCCCACACCCTCGGCCTGTGGACCGCGGATGGCCCACAGGATCCACAGCCCGATGAGCATGCCGGCGAAGCCCAGCCCCATCATGATGCGGAAGGTCCAGTAGGCGATCGGGATGTTCGGCGTGTAGTCCCCGCCCGGGACGAGGTCCCCGTAGGTCTGCTCGTACTCCTCCTGCAGGTCGTTGATGCCCCTGACCTCGGCGTTGAAGTCGCCGGTGGCCAGGTAGGACAGCAGGCCCGGGATGGTGATGATGTCGTTGGCCTGCGACCCGTCCAGCGCGCCGACGGTGAGCACGGAGAAGTCCGCCGGTGCCGAGGTCTCGTAGTGCGCCTCTGCGGCGGCCATCTTCATCGGCTGCACCTCGGTCATGACCTTGCCCTGGAAGTCGCCGGTGACGATCACCCCGGCGCCGGCCACGATCATGGTGATGGCGCCCACCTTGGCGGCTCGCTTGAAGGTCATGCGGTCGATGTCCGGCCGGCGTGCCATCCGCCACAGCGCGACCCCGGCCATGAACCCTCCTGCGGTCATGAAGGCGGCAGTGATGGTGTGCGGGAAGGTGACCAGCGTGACCGGGTTGGTCAGCACGTCGACGAAGTTGGTCAGCTCGGCCCGACCGGTCTGCGGGTTGAACTCGTAGCCGACCGGGTTCTGCATCCAGGAGTTGGCGGCGAGGATGAAGTAGGCCGACAGCAGCGTCCCGATCGCGGCGAGCCAGATGGTGGCCAGGTGCAGGCCACGCGGGAGCCGGCCCCACCCGAAGATCCACAGGCCGAGGAAGGTGGACTCGAGGAAGAACGCCAGCAGTCCCTCGATGGCCAGCGGGGCACCGAAGATGTCCCCGACGAAGCGGCTGTAGGTGGACCAGTTCATGCCGAACTGGAACTCCTGCACGATGCCGGTGACCACGCCCATCGCGAAGTTGATCAGGAACAGCTTCCCGAAGAACTTGGTCAGCCGCAGCCACTCCTCGTCGCCGGTCCGGTGCCAGGCCGTCTGCAACCCCGCGACGAGGAACGACAGCCCGATGGTGATCGGGACGAAGAGGAAGTGGTAGACGGTGGTGATGCCGAACTGCCAACGCGCCAGGTCGAGCGCATCGAGTTCCATCTGGGCCTAGGCCTCCCTATCCGCACGACGAGGACGCACCGGAGTGGGCGCGTCCTGCGA
>CAYHHE010000003.1:0-15983 GCA_964356295.1 uncultured Actinomycetes bacterium
GTGGGAGTCGGGGACGGGGTGGGAGTCGGGGACGGGGTGGGAGTCGGGGACGGGGACGCCTCCGGGGTTGGCGTGGGCTGCGCAGCCGAGCTGGGTCGTGGCGCCACGGTGGGTGTCGGGCGCACCGCCTTGCCGAGGTTCGCCGCCGGCGGGAACTGAACCACCGGCTGGCCCTCCAGCGCCCCGGCCATGAACGTCGCCCAGGTGCGAGCGGGGTACTCCCCGCCGAAGAACGTGGAGAGCCCGCCAGCCCCGTCGAGGTTGTCCGTGGGGCGTCCTTCACCTCGGAAGTAGCCCACTGCAGCAGTCAGCTGTGGGGTGTAGCCGACGAACCAGGAGGACCCCGTGACGCCGTCCACGCCCGCGGTCCCGGTCTTGCCGGCTGCGGGACGACCCAGGGCCAGGGCAGCCCGACCGGTCCCGTCAGTCACCACTCCGCGCAGTGCGGAGGTGATGTCGGCGGTCACGTCGCTGTCGAGCACGCGCCGCACGGTCTGGTCGGTCTCGTACTCCAGCGTCCCGTCCGTGCCACGCACCGACACCACGGTGAACGGTGCGGCGTGGATGCCCTGCGAGGCGATGGTGGCGTAGGCCTCGGCCATCTGCAGCGCGCTCACCGAGGCCGTCCCGAGGGTGATCCGAGCGTTGGGTTCCAGCCCATTGGGCTCGCCGTCCGGCAGGGCGTCCGGGATGCCGGCACGCATGGCGACGTCCTGCACCGCCGACGGTCCCACCGTGGTGGTCAGGTCGACGAAGGCGGTGTTGATCGACTGCTCCGTCGCGTATCGCAGGTTGACCAGGTCCCCGTAGTCCTGGTCGAACTCGTTGTCCACCAGGCGCGACTCGCTGGTGTCGCCGGGGATCTCGAAAGGCGAGTTGCCCGCGAAGCGGCTGTCGAGGGACACGCCGTCCTCGAGCGCGGCGCCGAGGGTGAACGCCTTGAACGTCGAGCCGCCCTGGATGAAGGCCTGGGTGGCGTTGTTCAGCGGCCGGTCGACGTAGTCCTCGCCGCCGTAGACCGCCCGCACCGCTCCGGTGCCCGGCTCGACGGCAGCGATGCCGACGTGCACGTCCTGCGCGTCGACGGTGGGGAACTCGGCGGCGACGGCGTCCACCGCGGCCTGCTGTGCCTGCGGGTCGAAGGTCGTCTGGACGCGAAGCCCGTCGCTGTCGATCTGCTGCTCGCTGAAGCCGAGCTCGAGCAGCTCGTCCTTGACCATGGCCAGCAGGTAGCCGTTGGTGCCGCCGAGCTGGTTGCCGCTGGGCGGCGGGGCGATCTCGGGAACAGCCTGCGTGGCAGCGTCCTGCTCGGAGAGCCACTGCTGCTGGACCATGCCGTCGATGACGTAGTCGAAGCGCTCCTGGAGTGCCTCCTGGGCCTGCGGCCCGTTGACGGGGTCGTAGGTCGACGGGGCCTGCAGTACCGCTGCGAGGATGGCGCCCTGGCTCACCGTCAGGTTCTCCACGTCGGAGCGGAACCAGGCCTGGGCGCCGGTCTGGATGCCGTACGAGCCCCGTCCGAAGTACACCGTGTTGAGGTAGTCCTCGAGGATCTGGTCCTTGGACACGGTCGCGTCGATCTTCAGTGCGAGGACGATCTCCTCCACCTTGCGGACGAGGGTCTGGTCCTGGGTGAGGTAGTAGTTCTTCACGTACTGCTGGGTGATGGTCGAACCACCCTGCGTCGACCCCGTCGTCAGGTTGTTCCACAGCGCCCGAACCATCCCCGGGATGGAGACGCCGCTGTTGTCGTAGAAGGTGCGGTCCTCCGCGGCGAGCACCGCCTTCTGGACGTGGTCGGGGACCTGCTCGAGGGGGACAGACACCCGGTTCTCGGTGCTGAACCTGCCGAGCTCGGTCTGCTCGTCGGCGAAGTAGACGATGGTGGTCTCGCTGGTGGCGAAGTCGTTCGGCTCCGGGATGTCCGTGGTGACGTAGAGCAGGACGAAGGCCCCGAGCCCGAGCGCGACGAGCGCGATGACGATGCCCAGCGTCGCGAGCAGGGCACGACGCCACAGCGGACGCTTGCGCGTGTTCGGCGGCGGCGCGGCAGCGGCGGCGGCTCGTGGAGTGGTCGTGGTTGTCATGAGTGCTTTCCGATGTGGGGGACGGGCCGCAAGCTGCGACACGCGGACCTCGGATTGGTGGACGAGCCTATCTGACTGATGTATCGTCCTGATACATCGAGTGGTAGGTCGGCGGGTGTCGACCCGTCCGGAGCCTCCACTCCTGGGATACCCGAGGACTGACGTGACGAAACGGACCGAGGTCTTGGAGCTTGCCGTGCTCGGCTTGCTCCAAGACTCGCCGATGCACGGCTACGAGCTGCGCAAGCAGCTCACCGCCCTGCTTGGTTGGGGCCGTTCGCTGTCGTACGGATCGCTGTACCCGTGCCTGAAGCACCTGGTCTCGCGCGGGCTCATCGCCGAGAGCGCCACCGAGCAGGCCAGCGGCCGGTCCCGACGCGGTCGGATCGTCTACGAGCTCACCGCAGACGGCAAGGAGCACTTCGCCGAGCTGCTCTCGCAGGCCGGCCCGGCCGCCTGGGAGGACGAGCCGTTCGGTGTGCACTTCGCGTTCTTCTCGCGCACGGACGCCGCTACCCGGATGCGCATCCTCGAGGGGCGTCGGTCGCGGCTGGAGGAGCGGCTGGCGACGTTCCGCGCCTCGCTGCAGCGCACCCGGGAGCGGCTGGACAGCTACACGCTGGAGCTACAGCGCCACGGCCTGGAGTCGGTGGAACGAGAGGTCCGCTGGCTCGACGAGCTGATCGATCACGAACGTCAGGCGGCGGGGTCCTCCCAGCCGTCGAAGGCCGGCGAGCCGGCACCGAGTCACAGGAGGAAGAAGCCGTCATGACCAAGGCCCCGAACCCGGTCAGGGTGGCGATCGCTGGTGTCGGCAACTGCGCGGCCTCGCTCGTGCAGGGAGTGCACTACTACCGCGACGCGATCCCTGACACCACCGTTCCCGGTCTCATGCACGTCCAGTTCGGCGACTACCACGTCGGCGACGTCGAATTCGTCGCCGCCTTCGACGTGGACGCGAAGAAGGTCGGGCAGGACCTCGCCGAGGCCATCGGTGCTAGCGAGAACAACACCATCAAGATCTGCGACGTCCCGCCGACCGGCGTGACCGTGCAGCGCGGGCCGACCCTGGACGGCCTGGGCAAGTACTACCGCGAGATGATCGTGGAGTCCGACGACGACCCGGTCGACGTCGCGGCCACGCTGCGGGACGCCAAGGCCGACGTGCTGGTGTGCTACCTGCCCGTCGGGTCCGAGCAGGCTGCCAAGTTCTACGCACAGGCCGCGATCGACGCCCAGGTCGCCTTCGTCAACGCGCTTCCGGTGTTCATCGCCGGCACCCCGGAGTGGGCGCAGAAGTTCACCGACGCCGGCGTCCCGATCGTCGGGGACGACATCAAGTCGCAGGTCGGCGCCACCATCACCCACCGTGTGCTGGCCAAGCTGTTCGAGGACCGCGGCGTCAGCGTCGACCGGACCTACCAGCTCAACGTCGGCGGCAACATGGACTTCATGAACATGCTCGAGCGCGAGCGGCTGGAGTCCAAGAAGATCTCCAAGACCCAGTCGGTGACCAGCCAGCTGACCCACGACATCGGCGCCCGCAACGTGCACATCGGGCCCAGCGACTACGTGGCCTGGCTCGATGACCGCAAGTGGGCCTTCGTGCGGCTCGAGGGTCGTGCCTTCGGTGACGTCCCGCTGAACCTGGAGTACAAGCTGGAGGTGTGGGACTCCCCGAACTCCGCGGGCGTCATCATCGACGCGCTGCGGGCGGCGAAGATCGCCAAGGACCGGGGCATCGGCGGGCCGATCCTGTCCGCCTCGTCCTACTTCATGAAGTCCCCGCCGGTGCAGTACAGCGACAGCGAGGCCAAGCAGGCCGTCGAGGACTTCATCGCCGGCTCGGTCGACCGCTGACCGCTGCTGGTCCCCTGCCCGCGCCCTGCAGGCCGCTGACGCCGAACGATCTTGACGGTACGGCGGCATAGCGCCCCCCACCAGGCGCGATCTTGACGTTACCGTTGCATCGACCCCGTCCGATCGGCTCTAGCGTCAAGATCGCGTGGGTGGGGCATGCGGGACGGGCCCAGCGGAGTGGGCAGGGGACGGTGCGGCTGGGGCGAGGGGAACGCTGCTCGGGTCGGGCGGCCGAGGCTGGCGTGAGGACTGCGGCCGCGGCTGACCGACTGCGTAGTCTCGCGGTGTGGACGCCGCGCCGAGGGCTCACCCGGGAGCCGCGCGTGGCTTCGTCCGCGACCTCAGGCTCGTCTGGCAGCGCCCGTACTACCGGCGGCTGCTGGCCACGAATGTCACCAGCCGGCTGGGCGACGGCTTCCTCCTCGCTGCCGCTGGCACGTATGTGCTGTTCAACCCGCAGGACGCGGCGACCCTGGCCGACTTCGCCCTGGCGACTGTGGTGCTCTACCTGCCGTACTCCCTGATCGGCCCGTTCGCGGGCATCGTGCTCGACCGCTGGGCGCGCCGGCAGGTGCTGTTCCTGGCCAGCATCCTTCGCTCCGGCAGCGCGACGCTGCTCGCCGTGCTGGTGGCAGCGCAGGTCCCCTTCCCGCTGTTCGCGGTCGTGCTGCTGGCCACCGTCGGGCTCAACAGGTTCTTCATCGCCGGAGTGGGGGCATCGATCCCCCACGTCGTACCCGTCGACGAGCTGGTCATGGCCAACGCAGTGACCCCTACCCTCGGCACGCTGTTCTTCTCCGCGGGCGGCCTGGCGGCGGTGGCGGTGCGCGGCGCGGCCGGGGGGGCGGGCTCGGGCGACGCCGTCATCGTGGCTGTGGCTGCGGTGTGCTTCACGCTGGCGGCGCTGCTCATGCTGCGGCTTCCCCGCCCCCAGCTTGGTCCGGACTGCACCGAGGGCCTGCCACAGGTGGGATCGGCCCTCGTGATGGTCGTCCACGGTCTCGTGGCCGCGGTCCGGCACCTGCGCGAACGCTTCCCGGCGGGATGGGCGCTGCTCGTGATGGCGACCCACCGTTTCGCGTTCGGGTTCGTCGTGGCCCAGTCCGTCGTGCTGCTACGCAACCACTTCTACACCTCCGACGAGGCCGACCAGGCGCTCGCGGCGGTTGCTGCCTCGGGGCTCGCCATCGCCGTCGGCATCGGGCTGGCCGTTCTGCTCACCCCGATCGCCACCCGGCGAATGCCCAAGGAAAGGTGGATGGTGGGTCTGCTGGGCCTCGGGGCGATCACCATCCTTCTCCCGGCCGCTGTGCTGGAGATCTGGGCATTGATGGTGTCCGGCCTGTTCCTCGGGTTGTCGACGCAGGGGGTGAAGATCTGCGTGGACAGCCTCGTCCAGCTGTGGGCGGACGACGACTACCGCGGGCGCGCCTTCTCCCTCTACGACATGCTCTTCAACGTCGCCCTGGCCTCCTCGGCGGTCACCGCCGCCCTCGTCCTGCCGGCCGACGGCGTGGCAGCCCTGGGGTTCGTCGGGGTCGGCGTCCTGATGGCCGTCACCGGCGTGGTCTACCGACGGGCCACGAGGTCGGCACGGTATCGCTCGCAGCTCGTACCGACCTCGGCGTGACTCACGCCTGGCGCTGGTCCCACCAGGTCATGAGGGCCTCGCGGGCCTTCTGCTCCCCCAGAGGGCCCGACTCCATACGCAGGTCGAGCAGATAGCGGTAGGCCTCGCCGACGACGGGGCCGGGCGGGACGCCCAGGATCTCCATGATCTGGTTGCCGTCCAGGTCGGGCCTGATGCTGGCCAGCTCCTCCGCAGCAGCGAGATCCTCGATACGCCGCTCGAGGGTGTCGTAGGCCTGCTGCAGGGCGGCCGCCTTGCGCTTGTTCCGGGTGGTCGAGTCCGCCCGGGTCAGCACGTGCAGCCGCGGCAGCAGGGGGCCGGCGTCCCGGACGTAGCGTCGCACCGCCGAGTCAGTCCACTCCCCCGCGGCGTAGCCGTGGAAGCGCAGGTGCAGCTCGGTCAGCCGCGCGACGTCCTCGACGACCTGCTTCGGGTAGCGCAGCGCCGCGAGCCGACGGCGCACCATCCGGGCGCCGACCACCTCGTGGTGATGGAAGGACACGCCCCCACCGGGATCGAAGCGGCGGGTGCGGGGCTTGCCGATGTCGTGCAGCAGAGCCGCCAGCCGGAGCACCAGGTCGGGCCCGCCCTCGGGGAGCCGAGCCTCCAGGGCCATCGCCTGCTCCAGGACCATCAACGAGTGCTGGTAGACGTCCTTGTGCCGGTGGTGCTCGTCGATCTCCAGCCGCAGCGCCGGAAGCTCGGGCAGCACGTGGCCGGCCACCCCGGTCTGCACCATCAGCTCCAACCCGGCGCGCGGATCGGCAGACAGCAGCAGCCGGGACAGCTCGTCGCGAACCCGCTCGGCGGAGACGATCTCGATGCGCCCCGCCATGGCGGTCATCGCCTCCACGACGGCTGGGTCCACCCGGAACCCGAGCTGGGCGGCGAACCGTGCGGCACGCATCATGCGCAGCGGGTCGTCGGAGAACGACTCCGGTGCTGGGCCGGGGGTCCGCAGCACCCTGTCCGTCAGGTCGTCCAGGCCGCCGAACGGGTCGACGAACACCGGGTCGGGGATGCGCACCGCCATGGCGTTGACGGTGAAGTCCCGCCGCCGCAGGTCTGCGGTGAGGTTGTCGCCGTAGGAGACCTCCGGCTTGCGGGACGCCGGGTCGTAGCTGTCGCTGCGGTAGGTGGTGATCTCCAGCGTGCGCCCGTCCCTGCGGGCCGCGATCGTCCCGAATGCCCGGCCTACCGTCCACACTGCGTCGGCCCATCCCTCGATGATGGCGGTGGTCTGCTCCGGACGGGCCGAGGTGGCCAGGTCGAGGTCGACGTCGGCCCGGTCCATCATCGCGTCTCGCACCCATCCACCGACCAGGGCGAGCTCGAAGCCGGCGTCGGTGAACCGCTGCCCCAGGTCGGTGACGATGCTGGCGATGCCGACCAGATGGCGGGCGGCCCGGGCTTGCGCCGCGGCCACCGAGTCGACACCGCGCGTTGGCGGACGGGGCGGGGTCACGGGTCCCCAGGGTAGGGCGGGCTGCGCACTACCCTGGCCGACCATGACGCGCAGCCGTCGGGGGCTTCCGGTCGTGCGGGAGGTCTCCGCCGGCGGCTTGGTCGTCGACGACCCTTCCTCCCCCGGTGCCGGGGTGCTCATCGCCCACCGGGTGCGCGGCGGTGACCTGGTCTGGACGCTGCCGAAGGGGCACGTGGAGTCCGGCGAGACCCCACAGGAGACGGCTCGGCGTGAGGTGGCCGAGGAGACGGGCCTGACCGCGACCGTGCTCCTCCCCCTGGGGACCCTGGACTACTGGTTCGTGTTCCAGTCGCGTCGCATCCACAAGTGGGTGCACCACTTCGTCCTCACCGACCCCGTGGGGGAGCTGTCCACGCACGACATCGAGGTCGAGCAGGTCGCCTGGGTGCCGCTGGAGGAGATGGACGTCCGGCTGCGCTACCGCGACGAGAGGGCCCTGCTGGCGCGCCTGAGAAGCGTCCTGGGTGAGGGCAGGACCTGATGAGCCGCCCTGCCGCGTCGGGTAGTGCGGCCCGGCGGGCCGTGCTGCCCCTGCTCGCCGCCGCCCTTGTCGTCCTGGCGAGTCCCGGCGAGGTCTCGACCGCCAGGGCGCTCGTCGACCCGGCCACCCAGGTGCCAGGTGGCGCCACGGTGGCGCAGGCCACCCTCACCGCGGTCGAGCCCGCGAGCGCCACCGCGCAGGACGTGATCACCCTGCGAGGCGTGCTGCGCAATACCAGCTCGTCGGAGCTGACCGAGCCGCTGCCCGCCCTGCGGTGGAGCGCCGACCCGGTGCAGACCAGCGACGAGCTGGACCTCGTCGCTGAGAACCCGCTGTTCCGCTACGGCCAGGTCGACTACCGATACTCGCAGCGGCTGGCGACGCTGGGGCCGGGACAGCAGGTGGACTTCGCCGTCGAGGTCCCGTTGAGCCGTCTGGGCCTGGGTTCCGGGGTGTACGTCATCGGCGTCGACGTGCTCGCCACCCTTCCCGACGGGCCGCGGGTGTTCGTCGCCTCCGCACGCACCACCGTGCCGATCGATGTCGACGTCGAGCAGCCGCTGCCCGTCGCCACCCTCTGGCCGGTCGCGGCGTCCCCGTCCCTGCTGATCGACGGGCGGCACCTCGACGACGACCTCGCCGACCAGATCGGGCCGGACGGCAGGCTCGAGCGGCTCGTGCGGACGGCCACCGATGCGCCGGTGACCTGGGTGGTCGACCCGGACCTGGTCGACGGGGTCGCCTCCATGGTGGGTGGCTACCAGACCGTGGACCCACCCGCCTCCGGCGGCGGTGCGGCAGACGCCGCCGGGTTCCTCGCCCTGCTGTCCACCGCGATCGGACCCGGTGCCGACGTCGTGGCGGTGCCGGCCGCCGACCCCGACGTCGGCGGGATGCTCGCCTCCGGCCTGGACGAGGCCGGGGTCGCCGCCATCGTCGAAGACAGCGTGTCCGACAGCGCAGTCACCGATCTGCTCGGCCGCACCGTCCGCCCTGTCGCATGGCTGGCCGACCGAGCCGTCGACGAGGCCACCGTGCGGGCGTACGCCGAGGCAGGGGTTGCGAGCGTGGTGCTGTCCGCCGCCGCTGTGGAGCCCACCCCCGAGGCGTCCCGGGTTCCCCTCGACCTCGACGCAGGTGATGGACGCGGCCGGCTGAGCGCTGTGCTGCCCGACGATCTTCCACTGGTCGGAAGCGACCCGGCGGTCGTGGACGACGTGGAGGTGCGGCAACGGTTCCTCGCACAGACCGCCCTGCTCGCCTCTGCAGGATCCCCGGGCGTCGTCGTGGCCCCCCCGCTGCGCTGGGCGCCTGAGCCGACTGTCCCGGGTGCGGTGCTTGGCGCGTGGCAGGGCACGCCCTGGGTCCAGCCGGTGTCCCTGGAGCGACTCGCCCTGGCCGACGAGCCTGTCGAGCTCGCCGACGGTGAGCCCGTGCCCGCCCTGGACCCCCGGCTCACCGACACGCTCGGCCAGCTGGCCCAGGACGTCGAGCGACTGCAGCCGCTGTTCGTCGAGCCTCCGGTGTCCGCCGCCGAGCTGCCTCGCAGCACCGCTCGGGTGACCTCGGCAGCCTGGGCGGCGCTGCCCGACCGGGGGGAGCGGTACGCCGCGGCCCTGCAGAGCAGCGTGGCCACCGCCGAGCGGCAGATCGAACTCCGGCTGTCCGACAGCATCACGCTGTCCAGCCGGTCCGGACGCTTCCCGATCACGCTGGTGAACAACGCCGACGACGACGTCGTGGTCGGCGTCGACTTCCGCAGCCAGAACACCAGCCGGCTGCGGGTCGAGCCCATCGAGCCGATTGTGCTCACCGCCGGGGAGAAGCGCACCGTCACCGCGACCGCGCTGGCCTCGGCGAACGGCCGAGTCCAGGTCAGCGCCAGCCTGGTCACCACGCAGGGCGAGCCGGTCGGGACAGCCGCGGTGACCTCGGTGGACGTCACCAACGTCGGTGCGCTGGGATGGACGGTCATCGCCCTCGGTGGGGTGCTGCTCGCCGTGGCGCTGCTGCGTTCGCGGCTACGCAGGCGCGCCGCCGGGCCGGACGCGAGCGCCGGCGAGGCCGCGCCGCGGGACGAGCGGCTGCAGGACCGCGTCAGATGACCGACGACGCCCGATCTGGCCAGGACCCCGCGGCGCCGACCGACCGCATCGGCCGCGCTGCGGGCATCATGGCCATCGGCACCATGCTCTCGCGGGCCACGGGCTTCCTGCGCGCGGCCGTGATCGCCGCCACGCTCGGCCTCGTTCTCACCGCAGACATGTTCGCCGTGGCCGACGCGTTGCCCGCCGCGATGTACACGATCGTGGCCGGCGGGGTGCTCAACGCCGTGCTGGTCCCCCAGCTCGTGCGGGCGATGAAGAACGACGTCGACGGCGGGGAGGCCTACGCCCAACGCTTGGCCAGCGCCGTCCTCCTGGTGCTCGGTGGTGCCACCGCCCTGCTGGTCCTCGCCGCGCCGGCGGTCATCCGGCTCTACGTCGGTGGCGAGCTCACCGGGCCCGAGCTTCGTCCCCAGCTGGACACCATCGTGCTGCTGGCGCGGTTCACTCTGCTGCAGGTGTTCTTCTACGGCCTCTATACCTTACTGGGGCAGATGTTGAACGCGCGTGGCAGATTTGGCCCGATGATGTTCGCGCCCATCCTGAACAACCTCGTCGCCATCGCGGTGTTCGGCGGGTTCCTGCTCGCCATGGGGCCGCTGGACCCCGATGCCGGTCAGTTCACGACTGCCCAGGTCGTCTGGTTCGGGTTGGGGTCGACGCTGGGCATCGCGATGCAGGCGCTGGTGCTGCTGCCCGTGCTGCACGGCACCGGGCTACGGCTGCGACCCCGGACCGACCTGCGGGGGGTAGGGCTCGGGAAGGCGTTCCGTCTCGGTGCCTGGACCGTGGCGCTGATCGCGATCATGCAGGTCACCCAGATCGTCGTGGTGCGGCTGGCCACCTCGGCCACCGCAGCCGCGGCGGCCTCGGCCGAGGTGGACCGAGGGGCCGGCATCGCGGTGTACAACAACGCCTTCCTCATCATCATGGTCCCCCACTCGATCATCACCGTGTCGTTGGCCACCGCGATGCTGCCGGACCTGAGCAGGCAGGCCGCCGCCGCGCGCCTCGACGTGATACGCGAGCGGATCGGCACCGCCGTCCGGGCCTGCATCGCGATCATCCTTCCGTTCGCGGCGCTGCTCGCCGCCCTCTCCGGACCCCTGGCGAGCCTGCTCTTCGGTTACGGGGCCGCCCGCGAGGACGTCGACCTCGTCGCCTTCACCGTCGCCTTGTTCGTCCCCGGCCTGGTCGGGTTCACCATCACCTTCCTCGTCCAGCGCGCCTTCTACGCCCAGGAGGACACCAGGACGCCGGTCGTGGTCCAGCTCGCCGTGTCCACCGTGCAGATCGCTCTCGCCGTCGCGATCGTGCCTCGGGTCCAGCCCCAGCTCGTCTCCGGCGTCCTCGCTGCGGTGTGGTCGGCGGCAGCCCTGCTCGGTGCGGTGGTGGCGATGGTGCTGCTGCACCGACGAGTCGGGACCGTGGGGGGATGGCGGCTGGCGGGCTTCGTGCTGCTTGTTGCGCTCGCTGCCCTCCCCGGAACGCTGCTCGTGCTGCGCGCGACCCTGGCCAGCGCACCGCTGTGGACCTCCGGGCCGCTGGGCGCCGTCCTGGTGCTTGGCCTGGGCACGCTGCTGGCTGCCGTGTCGTACCTGGCGCTTGCCTGGCTGCTTCGCCTCGGCCCGGTGCGCGACGGACTGACCCGGGCCGGTCGGCTGGTGCGCGGGCGACGTTCTCGTGTGCCCTAGCCGCCCGCCCACCGCCTCGGCCTACCATGGACCTACACCCGACGTTCGTTCGAGGAGGCCACGTCCGTGCGCGTCCACCCCGGCGATCGCGTGGGCGGCCGCTACCTGGTGTACGAGCAGACCGACGAGAACTGGGGTGTGTGCGGGTGGCGGGCCCGTGACGAGGTGCTGGGACGGGACGTCCTGCTCACGACCTTCCACCCCGACGACCCGCGAGCGCCGGCACTGGTCGCCGCCGCTCAGGCCGCCGCGAGGGTGGCCGACCACCGCTTCGTCCGGGTCCTCGACGCCCACGTCGCCCCGCCCACCGGGTTCCTGGTGCGCGAGTGGGCCGGCGGCCGAACCCTGGCCGACCTGCTGGGCAACGGTCCCCTGCCGGAGGACGTCGCAGCCTCCCTGACCCGTGAGGTCGCCGAGGCGCTGCAGAGCGCCCATGACGCCGGTCAGCGCCACCTGTGCGTGGACGCCGGCTCGGTGGGGATCGACGACGAGGGCGCGGTCCGCATCCGTGGTCTGGGCACCGCCGCGGTCCTGCGAGGGGTGCAGCCCAGCGCGCAGGGTGCCGCGCGGGACGACACCGCGGGGGTAGGTCGGGTGCTCTACGCCGCGCTGACCGCTCGCCTGCCGGCGCGGGAGCCCTCCGGCCTCCCCCTGGCCCGGCGCACCGACGACGCCATCCCCGCCCCACGTCAGGTGCGCGCCGGAGTGTCTCCTCTGCTCGACGCGGTCACCGTGCGCGCGCTGGGAACCGCGCGGACACACCGCTCCCCGCCGTACAGCACTCCCGGAGAGGTCGCCCGCGCCCTGGGTGCGATCACCAGCAGGCAGGACGCCGCGCGCCCCGCGCAACCTGTCCTGGCGCCGGCGATCGGCGCTCCCCTCGCGCTGCCCGAGGAGATCCTGCCGTCGGTCTCCTCAGCGCAGCGCCCCGCGCTCGACCCAGCGCCGGGCACCCCCCCACCCCCGGTCGTGCCTCCCCCGGCTCCTGAGGACCCCGGCGGTTCGTCGCGGCGAAGCGGGCCGCCATGGCTGCGGGTCGCGACGGTCGTGGCAGGGGTGGTCATCGGCCTCGGCGCGATCCTGCTGGGAGTCGAGCTGCTCGCTGCCAACCGGGTTCCTGACCTCGACCCGGCCGGCTCCCCCGTGATGGAGGACCAGGCGCGGCCCGCGCCCGGACCGGCATCGCCGGTGCAGGGGGGGATCACGGTGCGCGAGGTGAGCTCGGCTCGCGACTACGACCCGTGGGGCAACGGCTCGGAGAACTCCGAGCAGACCTCGCTCGCCATCGATGGGGACACATCCACCGCGTGGCCCACCCAGACCTACTTCGACCCGCTCGAGCAGCAGAAGCCGGGCGTTGGTCTGCTGCTCGACTTCGGCCAAGCCGTTCCGGTGCAGACGGTCGACCTCGACCTGCAGGGCCGGACGTCGGACGTCGAGGTCCGCCTCGCCCCCCCCGACGCCCTGGGAGTGCCGCCGACGCAGGACGGCTTCACCCTTTTCGGACGAGCCGAAGGCGCCGGCTCGTCGGTCAGCATCACCGGTGAGCCCAGCAGCGCCCGCTTCGTCCTGGTCTGGTTCACCCGGCTGCCGCAGACAGACGGCGGGTGGCGGGGCGGGGTGGCCGAGGCCGTGGTCCGGGGATGATCTCGGCCGGTCTCGCCGACACCTCCTCCACCGATCCCACCGCCAGCGACCGTGAGCTGCTGCAGGCCCACGTGGCCGGCTCCGCGTCCGCGTTCGCCGAGCTCGTCTCCCGGCACTCCGGGCGGCTGTGGGCGGTCGCGTTGCGCATCGTCGGCGACCCCGAGGACGCCGCCGACGTCCTGCAGGACGCTCTGGTCAAGGCGTTCCGCTCAGCCGGGTCGTTCCGCGGCGATGCAGCGGTGTCGACCTGGCTGCACCGAATCGTGGTCAACACCGCCTTTGACCTGCGACGGCGTCCGCTCCACACCGTCACCGCCCACCCCGGGCACGACGCGATCGCCGACCCGCCCGACCCCCGCGACCGCATCGCCGACCTGCACACCGCGCTGGACGTGCACGCGGCGCTGGCCACTCTGCCCATCGAGCAACGCACCGCCCTGGTCCTGGTCGACCTCAGCGGCTTCTCCGTGGACGAGGCCGCCGAGGTCCTGCAGTGCCCGGTGGGGACGGTCAAGAGCCGCTGCTTCCGTGGCCGCCGCCACCTGGCCGGGCTGCTCGCGGACTACGCCCCAGGCCGGTCGAGCCCAGCCTCGACGGGCCCGTCGCAAGAGGGGAACCCTCAGGCGGTGCCGGGCGTCCAAGAGTCGAGGGAGGGCGCCACCGCCCCGGACGAGGAGGCCTCAGCGTGAGCCAGTCCGAGGGTCACCCGAGCGCGCAGTCGCTGTGGGAGCCTGACGAGCGCACCCGGGCGCACCTCGACGACTGCGTCCGATGCCAGAACCTCGGCGCGGAGGTGGCTGCCGAGCAGGCCCAGGTGCGGGACTGGCTGCGGGCGTCGGCTCCATCGCCGGCCGTCCCCGCCGAGGTGGCGACGCGACTGCACCGGGCCGTCGCGGACGAAGCGGGACGCCGAGCGCACGTCGACGACCAGGTCGCGCTCGGCCCGGCCCGTCCGGCGAGCCGGTGGGCCGGGCCACTGCCTGGCTGGCTCGCGGCGGCGGCCGTCGCGGCGCTCGCCCTGGTCGGTGCCGGCATCGTCGTCCCGCAGATCACCGGTCCGGACGAGCCGCTTGCGGGGTCCGACCGCGCCGAGCTTGCCGAGTCCGCAGCTGACGCGGGGGCTGGACCGGGTGAGGGGGCGGCCGTCGTACCCGACGGTGAGGCCTCCGACCGCGCCGACGGGCCCGCCCTGCCCGATGACCTGGTCGTCACGGCACAGCGTCTGCTCGACGACCCGTCCACGCTTGCGACCGCCCCGGCCGGGTGCGGTGCGGCACTGGTCGCTGCGTCACAAGGGCAGGTGCGCGCTGCGGGCGTGCTGCGCGGCCCCCCCGACGAGGGGGTGCTGGTGGTGCTCGGAAGCGGTGACGACCTCGTCGCCTGGTGGTTGCCGTCATGCACCTCAGGACCCGACGAAGCGCTCGGTGCCAGCCCACTGGCCTCCCCGTGACCTGCCCCGGGGGACCCGAATGCCAGCGCCGGGGAATCCCGGATGCCTACCATCGGTTCTGCTACCGGCCCGCACGATCGGCCCCCGAGAGCCGCGCAGACGACGCCCTGCCACCGAGACAGCGAGAGAGACAGACGTGAGTGACGACATCCGTGACGTGATCATCATCGGTTCGGGGCCCGCCGGGTACACCGCCGCCGTCTACGCCGCCCGCGCCCGGCTCCAGCCGCTGGTCCTGGAGGGCTCGGTCACCGCCGGCGGTGCGCTGATGAACACCACCGAGGTGGAGAACTTCCCCGGCTTCGCCGAGGGCGTCATGGGACCCGAGCTCATGGACCAGATGCGCCGCCAGGCCGAGCGATTCGGCGCCGACCTGGTGACCGACGACGCGGTCGAGATGTCCCTGCAGGGGCCGGTCAAGACCGTGGTCGACGGCAGCGGACGCACGTACCGCGCCCGCACCGTGATCCTGTGCATGGGGTCGGGGTACCGCGAGCTCGGGCTCCCTGACGAGAAGCGCCTGTCCGGCCATGGTGTCTCGTGGTGCGCCACCTGCGACGGCTTCTTCTTCCGTGACCAGGAGATCGCCGTCGTCGGAGGCGGTGACTCGGCGATGGAGGAGGCGACCTTCCTCACCCGGTTCGCCAGCCGCGTGCACGTCATCCACCGCCGCGACCAGCTGCGCGCCTCGAAGGTCATGCAGGAGCGCGCCCTGTCCGACCCGAAGATCACCGTCCACTGGAACTCCTCAGTCGTTGGGATCCACGGGGACGAGAAGCTGTCCGGCATCCGGCTGGCCGACACCGTCACGCAGGAGCAGCGCGACCTGGCCGTCACCGGGCTGTTCATCGCCATCGGCCACGACCCTCGCTCGGAGCTGGTGCGTGACCAGGTCGCCCTCGACCCCGAGGGCTACGTCCTCGTGGACGCCCCGTCCACCCGCACCGACCTGCCCGGTGTGTTCGCCGCAGGCGACCTGGTCGACCACACCTACCGGCAGGCGGTCACCGCCGCCGGCACCGGCTGCGCCGCCGCCCTCGACGCCGAGCGGTACCTGGCCACCCTCGCCGACTCCCGACCCGCAGAACAACACCCCGTCGCTGTCTAGAGAGGACACCCGTGAGCGTCACCCCCGTCACCGACCAGACCTTCACCAAGCAGGTGCTGCAGTCCGACAAGCCCGTCGTCGTGGACTTCTGGGCCGAGTGGTGCGGCCCCTGCCGCATGGTCTCCCCGATCCTCGAGGAGCTCTCCAACGAGCACGGGGACAAGGTGTCCTTCGTCAAGCTCAACGTCGACGAGAACCCGCAGACGGCCGCGTCCTACCGGGTGACGTCCATCCCCACCCTCAACGTGTACTCCGGTGGTCAAGTGGTCAAGCAGATCATCGGTGCACGGCCCAAGTCGGCCATCCTGGCTGAGCTCAGCGACTACGTCTGAGCGCCCCCCGCCGGTGGTGGTTGGCCCCGCCGGTGGTGGTTGGCCCCGCCGGTGGTGGTTGGCCCCGCGGTGGTGGTTGGCCCCGCGGTGGTGGTTGGCCCCG
>CAYHHE010000003.1:16083-49811 GCA_964356295.1 uncultured Actinomycetes bacterium
CTACGACGCCTTGATCAAGGCGGGATGCACACCCAAGGCGCGCTGATCATGCCTCGACCACACCGGCGGAGCGCTGATCATGCTTGAGCCGCGTATGGGTCGCGATCAGGGCGCCCTGGGTGTCGCTGGACCTTGATCAGGGCGCCCTGGGTGTCGCTGCGGTGATGATCAGAGCTTCGTAGCTGTTGCCCTGGCGACACCTACGACGCCTTGATCAAGGCGGGATGCACACCCAAGGCGCGCTGATCATGCCTCAACCACACCAGGGGCGCGCTGATCATCGAGATGGGTCGCCGCGGCGAGGCCCCGCCTGACCGATCGACACCCCCGGCGGCACTAGCATGACCCGCGTCCACCGACTCAAGAAGAGCTGGGATGCCGTCCGACCCACCACCGATCCGCCCTGGCCAGCGCCACCCCGCGGTACGCGAGGTCCGCCGGAAGCTGGCGACCGTCGGGCTCGTCGAAGCGGTGTGCGCCGACCCCGACCGGTACGACGATGAGATGGAGCGGGCGGTCCGCCACTTCCAGCAGAGTCGCGGGCTGACCCCCGACGGGGTCGTGGATCTGACCACCTACCGGGTTCTCGACGAGGCGCGCTGGCGCCTCGGCGACCGACTGCTGTACCCGCAGCCGATGCGCCCGATGACCGGGGACGACGTCCTGACCCTGCAGAACCGCCTCGCCGAGCTCGGCTTCGACGTGGGCCGCCTGGACGGGGAGTACGGAGCGCAGACCGTCGAGGCTGTCCGGGAGTTCCAGCGCAACACCGGTCTCCCCCCGGACGGGACCTGCGGCCCAGCCACGTTCAAGGCCCTCGCCCGCCTGGCTCCCATGGTCACCGGTGGCCAGCCGGACGCGCTTCGCGCCCGTGAACAGCTGCGGCTCGCCGGTCCTGCCCTGACTGGCAAGAGGGTGGTCATCGACCCCGGGCACGGCGGCACCGACCGAGGCGGCACCGCGTTCGGCCTGACCGAGGCCCGCATCACCGCCGACACCGCCGACCGTATCGCCGGGCGCCTGGCGGCCACCGGCGTCCAGGTCTGGCTCACCCGCGGCCCCCACCTGTCCGGCGAGCTGTCCGAGCAGGGCCGGGCCTCGTTCGCCAACGAGACGGGTGCCGACGTGGTGATCTCCCTGCACGTCGACCACTCCCGCTCGCAGCGAGCCCACGGCCTGGCGACCTTCTACTACGGCCGAGACGAGAGCTCCGGGAGCGCTCTGGGTGCCCACCTGGCTTCGCTGATCCAGCGGGAGATCGTGGCGCGCACCGATCTCGCCGACTGCCGGTCCCATCCCCGCACGTGGGACCTGCTGCGGCGCACTCGCATGACCGCAGTGCGGGTCGAGATGGGCTACCTGACCAACCCCTCGGACGCTGCCCGGCTGGCCGACCCGGCCTTCCGGGACCTGCTGGCCGAGGCCGTCGTCGTGGCGCTCCAACGGCTGTACCTGCCAGCCGAGGTCGACCCGGCCACCGGCACCATGCACCTCAAGGACATCGTCGCCGCACGCTGACTCCCGTCCCCGCTCGCCGCAGGCCGGGCGCTACCCAGTAGCGCGCAGCACGGCGCGGTGCGGTCCGATCGCGCTCGGCCCGTCCGCCGCCGGTGGCGCGAGGTAGGACGTGACCTCCGGAGTCGGACGACGCCGCACCAGCCCAGCGGCGATGCCCAGGACGACGCCGAGCAGCAGCGCGCCGAGCGCCAGCGCGAACCACCGCACCACGCAAGTCATCGTAGGCTTGACCCGGTGAGCACCAGAACGCCGGACCTCCCCGAGCATCGGGGGAGGTCCCTGCGGCACGGGTCGCGGCTGGACTCCTACGTCGACCGGTACGCCGAGCGCACCCTGGGCATGACCGCCTCGCAGATCCGGTCGCTGTTCGCGGTCGCCTCTCGTCCCGAGGTCGTCTCGCTGGCCGGCGGCATGCCGACGATCGCCAGCCTGCCGCTGGACATCATCGGGGAGCAGCTGGCGGATCTTGTGCGCCACGACGGGCAGAGCGCCCTGCAGTACGGGTCAGGCCAAGGGGATCCCCGGCTCCGGGAGCAGATCACCGATGTCATGAGGACGGTCGGGATCAACGGCCACCCCGACGACGTGGTCGTCACCGTCGGCTCGCAGCAGGCCCTGGACCTCGTCACGAGGATCTTCGTCGACCCCGGCGACACCGTGCTGGTGGAGGCCCCGTCCTACGTCGGCGCGCTGAGCACCTTTCGCTCCTACCAGGCTGTCGTGCACCACGTGGCGATGGACGAGCACGGGCTGGTCCCGGAGGCGCTGCGCGCAGCGATCCGCGCCGGTCAGCGCGCCGGGACCCAGCCGAAGTTCCTCTACACCATCCCGAACTACCACAACCCGGCCGGAGTAACGCAGACCGCCCAACGCAGGGCGGAGATCCTGCAGATCGCCGAAGCCGAGGACCTGCTCGTCGTCGAGGACGACCCATACGGGCTGCTCGGCTTCGACGCAGACCCACCCCGGGCGATACGAGCCGACCTCCACGACGGCGTGATCTACCTCGGGTCCTTCTCCAAGACCTTCGCCCCCGGCCTGCGGGTGGGCTGGGCGCTGGCCCCCCACGCGGTGCGCGAGAAGCTCGTGCTGGCCGCCGAGGCGTCCGTGCTGTGCCCACCGGCCCTCAACCAGCTCGCGGTGTCGCGCTACCTGGAGTCCTACGACTGGCTCGGCCAGGTCAAGGTGTTCCGCGAGCTCTACCGGGAGCGCCGAGACGCCATGCTGGACGCGCTGGACGAGCTGTTGCCCGACGGCAGCCACTGGACCCGGCCCGAGGGCGGGTTCTACGTCTGGCTGACCCTGCCCGACGGCCTGGACTCCCAGGCCATGCTGCCGCGTGCGGTCACCGACCGGGTGGCCTACGTGCCGGGGACCGCCTTCTACGCCGACGGATTCGGCACCCGGGCGATGCGCCTGTCGTACTGCTTCCCGACCCCGGACCGCATCCGTGAAGGCGTGCGGCGCCTGGCGGGGGTCGTCGAGCAGGAGCTGGACCTGGTGCGCACGTTCGGGCCTGGCCACCTGTCCGACCGGGCCGGCCTCAGCCTGCCCGCTCCGGACCTGACCTGAGGGGAGCCGTGTGAGCGAGCTGGGGCGCGTGCTGGTGCTGGCCGGCGGGCTGTCGCACGAGCGGGACATCTCGTTGCGCTCGGGCAGCCGGGTCGCCGAGGAGCTGCGCGACCTGGGCATTCAGGTCGAGCTCCGGGACGCCGATGCCGCGTTCGTCCGGTCTGTACCCGCCGACCCCCCCGACGTGGTGCTGCCGCTGCTGCACGGCTCCCAGGGAGAGGACGGGTCGCTGAGGACGGTGCTGGAGATGCTGCGGCTGCCCTACGTCGGAGCCGGGCCGGCTGCCTCACGACTGGCCTTCGACAAGCCCACCGCCAACACGGTCGTGGCCCGCGCCGGCCTCAACGTGCCCGAGGCGTGGGTGCTGCCCCACGCCACCTTCCGCGACCTCGGCGCCGATGCGCTGCTGTCCCGAGCGATGCGGGCCCTGGGGCTGCCCCTGGTGGTCCAGCCGGCCCGGGGAGGCTCCGCGCTGGGCTGCTCCATCGTCCACGACGTCAGCGAGCTGCCCTCGGCGATGGTCGGCTGCTTCGCCTACGGCGAGGACGCCCTCCTGCAGCACCACGTCGCCGGCACGGAGGTCGCCGTCTCGGTGATCGACACCGGGGACGGGCCCGTCGCGCTGCCTCCGGTGGAGATCGTGCCCGACGGCCCCTTCTACGACTACCAGGCCCGTTACACCGCCGGCGCCACCGAGTTCTTCGTCCCGGCCCGGCTCGACCCCGCCACCCGGGATGCCGTCGCCGAGGCCGCCGTGACGGCCCACCTGGTGCTGGGATTGCGGGATCTGTCCCGCTCGGATCTGATCGTCGACGCCGACGGCGTCCCCTGGTTCCTCGAGGCCAACGTGGCGCCCGGAATGACTGAGACGTCGCTTTTTCCGTTGGCCGTCGCCGGGTCCGGGCAGACCCTCGGTGAGGTGTTGCTGGCGCTGCTCCAACGGGCCCGCAACCGCTGACCCGTCCCAGGCCCAGGCCTAGGCGTTGGCCTTGCACCTCGCTAGGCGGGCTGTGGCGTCCCCGCAGCTGTGGTCAGCAGGGAAGCAGGGCTGCCACGATCCGGTCGAGGTCCTCCGGTGAGGCGAACTCGATGGTCAGCCGGCCCTTCGTCCTGCCCATGCCCACCGACACGCGTGTGTCGAGGTGGTCGGCGAGCCGCTCCGCGGCTGCGGTGAGTCCGTCGGGGACCGGCACCGGTGGACTGCTCCGGCGGCGGCGTGGACGGTCGAGCCCGCCCGCCACCAGCTCCTCGACGCTACGAACCGACAGGCCCTCGGCCACGATGCGTTGGGCGAGGGTCTCCTGCTCCAGGGGGTCCTCCAGCCCCAGCAACGCCCGGGCATGGCCGGCGGAGAGCACTCCCGCAGCAACCCGGCGCTGCACGAGCGGAGGCAGCCGGAGCAACCGGATCGTGTTGGAGATCTGTGGACGCGAACGTCCGATCCGCTCCGCCAGCTCCTCCTGGGTGCAGCCGAACTCCTCCAGCAGCTGGGCGTAGGCCGCTGCCTCCTCCAGCGGGTTGAGCTGCGCCCGGTGGAGGTTCTCCAGCAGCGCATCGCGCAGCATCGCCTCGTCGGAGGTCTCGCGGACCAGTGCCGGGATCGTCTCCAGCCCGGCCTCCGCGGCCGCCCGCCACCGCCGCTCGCCCACCACCAGCTCGAACGACGGCTCGCCAGACCCCGGAAGTGGTCGCACCACGACGGGCTGGAGGACACCCACCTCTCGCAGCGAGAACGCCAGCTCGGCCAGCTCGTCCGGGTCGAACACCTGCCTCGGCTGCCGCGCGTTCGGGCGGATCACCTCCAGCGGCAGCTCGCGCAGCTCGAGCCCGGCAACGGGGGCCATGGCCGGTCGGTCCGAGGGATCGTTCGGGGTGTGCGGCCCCGGCGAGGCGGTCGGTGGTCGGCTGGGAGCGAAGTACAGATCGTGCGGCCCCGGCCGCGGCTGGCCTGCGGCCGGGATCAGTGCGCCCAGGCCCCGTCCAAGGCCGCGCCGCCGCTCGACGGCGGGGTCACCGATACTCATGCGATCTCCCTCGCTCGCTCGTTCTGGCGGGCGATCTCCCGCGCTGCCTCCAGGTAGGACATCGCGCCCCCCGAGCCGGGCGCGTAGGTGTGCACCGTCTGACCGAAGCCCGGGGCCTCGCTCAGCCGGACCGAGCGGGGGACCACGGTCGGCAGCACCCGCTCGCCGAAGTGCGCCCGGACCTCCGCCGCCACCTCAACCGCCAACCGGGTGCGGGCGTCGAACATGGTCAGCAGCACGTGGGAGACCAGCAGCGCCGGGTTGAGGTTCGTCGCGACCAGGTCGATCGTGGTCAGCAGCTGGGACAGGCCCTCCAGCGCGTAGTACTCGCACTGGATGGGGATGAGCACCTCCAGTCCGGCCGCCAGCGCGTTGATGGTGAGCAGCCCGAGGGTCGGCGGGCAGTCGACGATGACGTAGTCCATGGCCGCCTGGTGCAGGTAGCCGGCCAGGGCATCGCGCAGCAGCAGCTCCCGACCGGGCTGCTGGGCGAGCTCGAGGTCCGCACCGGCCAGGTCGATCGTCGACGCGACACCGAACAGGCCGTCGACGTGGGGGCACGCCTGCACGCACTGGGCCAGGGGCACGCCGTCCAGCAGGACGTCGTAGGTGCTGGGCGCGCCGGCGTGGCGATCCAGCCCGAGAGCGGTCGAGGCGTTGCCCTGCGGGTCCATGTCGATGACGAGCACCCGGGCTGCGTGCAGCGCGAGGGCGGCCGCGACGTTGACCGCCGTCGTGGTCTTGCCCACCCCGCCCTTCTGGTTGGCCACCACGATCACCCGGGTGCGGTCCGGGCGCGGCAGGGGCTGGCGGGCAAGCCTGGCCGTGCGGACGGCAGCAGCGGCCTCGCGGCCGATCGGGAGGTCGAGCGAGCCGCCCATCGGGGCGGGCGGGGTGTCCTGAAGGATCTGCCTCGCCGTGGGGGCCGGGGCCACGGCGCTGAGCCGTGCCCACAGGGACGCCGGCGACGTTTCACGTGAAACGTCGTCCTCGCGCTCATCCTCGGCGGCAGGAGGCCATCCCAGGCCGGACGAGTCCGGTGGTGCGCGGTCATCTCGGGCCGGAGGGGGCCAGCCGAGGCCCGACGGGCGACCACCGGCACTGCCTGGGGGCTCACGGCGCGTCACCCGACCATTGTCCTGCGGTGGCTGCTCAGTCCCCGGCAACCACGAGCACTGCGCGCGTCGCCTCGCTCGAGCCTGGGACGGGCAGATCCAGCAGCCGGCACGAGGCAGCACCCAGCCGCTGCAGCTCCTCGCCGGCCGCAGCCATCTCCTGCGACGCCGTGCGTCCCTTGATCGCGACCAGCAGCCCTGCCGGACGCAGCAGCGGCAGCGTCCAGCTCAGCAGCCGCGGCAGCGGGGCGACCGCTCGGGCAGTCACCACGTCGGCCCGCCTCCGCGGGAGCTGCTCGGCGCGGGCCCTCACCACCTGAACCCTGCTCAGGTGGAGGGCTCGGCACACCTCGTCGAGGAAGCTCGCGCGGCGAAGCAGGGGTTCGGCCAGAGTGACCTGGAGGTCCGGACGAGCCAGGGCCAGCGGGATCCCCGGCAGCCCGGCCCCGGACCCCACATCCAGCACGGCGGCCCCCGACGGGATCACCGCAGCGATCGCCGCGCTGTTGAGCAGGTGGCGCTCCCAGAGTCGGGGAACCTCGCGAGGACCGATCAGCCCGCGCACCACTGCGGCGTCGGCGAGCAGGTCGGCGTAGGCCTCGGCCAGGGGAAGCCGGTCGCCGAACACCTCTGCCGCCGACGGCGGCGTTTCACGTGAAACGTCCCCGGCGGGAGGGGTCACGCGATGCGGACGACGACCCGGCGGTCCGGCTCCTCGCCCTCGGACTCGCTGAGCAGGCCCGCTGCAGCGACGGTGTCGTGGACGACCTTGCGCTCGAAGGGCGTCATCGGCTCGAGGTGGACCGGCTCGCCGGACTGCTGGGCCAGTTCCACCGCCTCCTGGGCGAGCGCCGCGAGCTCCTCACGGCGACGGGCGCGGAACCCGGCGATGTCGAGCATGAGCCGGCTTCGTTCCCCGGTGGCGGCGGCCACCGCTAGGCGTGCCAGGTCCTGCAGGGCGTCGAGGACGGCGCCGTCGGGCCCGACGAGGGCGTCCAGCGCGGTCGGATCCTCCGGGTCGGCCACCACCGACACCGTGGGTCGGACCCCTTCGACGTCCATGTCGATGTCGCCGGCGATGTCCAGGACGTCGAGCAGGCCCTCGATGTAGTCGGCGGCGACGTCGGCCTCGCGCTCGAGGTCGCCCACCGAGGGCTCGGCCTGCGCCGAGGTGCCCAGGTCGTCCAGGGGGGTCTCGCCGGCAGCGGCGGTGTCGGCGGGGGCGTAAGGATCGGTCACGGGTACTCCGGGATGGGTGCGGTCACTTCTTCCCGCGTTTGCGCTGGCTGCGCGTCGTCTTCTTCGGTTGCGCGCGCTTCGGGTTCGTCTCGACAGGACTCGGGTCGGCGATCATCACGGTCTGCTCGGCCGGGGCGGACACCGGCGCCCCGCCGCGTCTGGTGGCCTTGGACTCCTTGCGGCGCCGCAACGCCTCCTCGGCCGGCGTGCCGGGTGCCGGCATCCGTCGGATGACGTAGAACTGCTGGCCCATCGTCCACATGTTGCTCGTCAGCCAGTACAGGACGACACCGAGGGGGAAGTAGTAGCCGGAGAAGAGGAACATCAGCGGCAGCAGGTACAGCAGGATCTTCTGCTGCTGGGCGAACGGGCCCTCCAGTGCGGACTTGGGCATGTTCTGGCGCATGAGCTGGCGCTGGGTGAAGAACGTGGTGGCGGTCATGAGGATGACCATGACGCCGGCGATGATGCGGGTCGTGGTCGGGTTCGGGTAGTCGTAGGCAGTGGCGAACGAGGCCGCCAGCGGTGCCCCGAAGACGGTGGAGTTGGACAGCGAGGCGAACAGGTCCGGATAGTCCGCGAACGCCCCGTGCGCCACCGGACCGTCGGGTGAGGCACTCTCGGAGATGCCGTTGAGGGTGCGGAACAGGGCGAAGAAGACCGGGGCCTGGGCCAGGATCGGCAGGCACGAGGAGAACGGGTTCGTCCCGGTCTCCTTGTACAGCTTCATGGTCTCCTGGCCCATGCGTTCCCGGTCGTGCCCGTACTTCTTCTGCAGCTCGCGCAGCTGGGGCTGGATGAGCTGCATGTTGCGCATCGACTTGATCTGTCGCACGAACAGCGGGATGAGCAGGATGCGCACGACCACGACGAGGCCGATGATGGACAGCGCCCAGGTGCCGCCGGAGTCATCGTCCATGAACAGGCTGAAGAACTCGTGCCAGCCGATCATGATCCAGGAGACGACCCAGTAGAGCGGGGCCAGCAGGGTGTCCACGGGCGGGTCAGGCTCCTTCAGTCGCGGACGGGTCGGTCACTGGTGCGCCGGGGTCCTCTCGCGGGTCCGGCGTCGCGTAGGGGTCGTGGCCGGGGCAGCGGCCCCACCAACGGTAGTCGCCGACCTTAGGTACCAGGTCGACACCACCGGGCGTCCACGGATGGCAGCGCGCGAGCCGGCGCGTGGCCAGCCACGACCCGCGAAGCGCGCCGTGCCGTTCGACGGCCACCAGGGCGTAGCTCGAGCATGACGGGTAGTAGCGGCACGACGGTCCCAGCAGCGGGGAGATCGCCACCTGGTAGAGCCGCACCACTGCCATCAGCAGCCACCTCATCGGTGGCTCCGCCGCGTCGAGACGTTCGTCACCTCGGTCAGGGCAGCGTCGAGCTGCTGGCCCAGCGCTGCTGAGGAGGCATCGGCGGCCTGGGGGGTGGCTCGCACGACCAGGACGCTCCCGGGTGGGAGCACGCCCAAACGGTCACGCATGAGGTGGCGCAACCGGCGCTGAACGGTGTTGCGGGTGACAGCGTTGCCGACGGCCCGGCCCACGACGAAGCCAACTCGAGGAGCCATCCCGGACGAGGCGTCCAGAGGTTCCGGTAGACCGGGCCACAGATGGGCGACGACGGTTGGCTGTGCCGCGCGCACTCCCTGACGTACGGCGCGCCGGAACTCCTCCGATCGGCGCAGCCTGTTGCGGGCCGCCAGCACGACGCTCAGGCAGTCAGCCGGACGCGGCCCTTGGAACGCCGGGACTTCACGATCGACCGGCCCGCCCGGGTGCGCATCCGAACCCGGAAGCCATGGGTCTTGGCCCGCTTGCGGGTGTTGGGCTGAAAGGTGCGCTTCACGTCACAACTCCAGAAGGTCACGGCTGTCAGGGTCACGCTGGTCGCTGGCTGCGGCTCGCAGGAGCCCCAGTGGCCCGCACATCCGGACGTTCTTGGTGAAACGGCGCCCAGCAGCTCATCTAAGGTACGTCAGCGCTGGTCAGCGGGTCAAACCGGCGACGAGCCAACGGCCCAGCCCGGCTGATTCGTCGGGTGGACCTCCCTGTGGACGCTCGTTGCCGGATCCTCCGCTGCGCGGTAGCGTCTCCGGCCTGCCCCTTCCCCGGCGGGGATCGGGTGGGCTACCGACGACAACACCAAACCACAACGATCCACGGTTCACGGAGATGCACGCCCAGCCGCTGCATGCCCAGTCCGTCCCCAACCTGTGGATAACGGTGTGGACGGGGGACACGTGACGGACGCCGCGACCTGGAACGAGCAGCAAGCCGCCGCATCCGACCTCTCTGCGCCGCTGCCCTCAAGCGTGCAGCTCACTCAGCTGTGGGACGACGCGGTCCTCACCGTCGGCCCCGAGGTCGGTCCGGCAGTCCAGGCGTTCCTTGGCCAGGCGCGCCCGGTCACCATGGTGCAGGACACCGTGGTGGCTGTCGCCGGCAGCGAGTACGTCAAGAGCCAGCTCGAGCGTCGTGCCCTGGGCCTGCTGGTCACGGCGCTGTCGAAGTCGCTCGATCGTTCAGTCGGCGTGGTGATCGAGGTCGTCGGCCAGGCAGCCGCTGCGGGTGGTCCGCCACGTCCGACGCCGGCCCCGTCGCAGGACGCGCAGACTCGAGCTCAGCCCGATGAGCACGAGTACCGGCCCCAGCCCGTCCCGGCGGCCGCACGCCGGGAGGTGGTCGCGCTCAACCCCCGCTACACCTTCGAACGGTTCGTGATCGGGGCGAGCAACCGGTTCGCCCATGCTGCGGCGGTGGCGGTGGCCGAGGCGCCGGGCAAGGCCTACAACCCACTGCTGGTCTACGGCGGCTCCGGGCTCGGCAAGACCCACCTGCTGCACGCCATCGGTCACTACGCCACCGAGTTCTACCCGGGCACCCGGGTGCGCTACGTCTCCAGCGAGGAGTTCACCAACGACTTCATCAACTCCATCCGCGACGACCGCGCCTCGGCGTTCCACGGTCGCTACCGCGACGTCGACGTCCTGCTCATCGACGACATCCAGTTCCTCGAGGGCAAGATCCAGACGCAGGAGGAGTTCTTCCACACCTTCAACGCGCTGCACAACGCCAACAAGCAGATCGTCATCACCTCAGACCGCCCACCCAAGGACTTCGCCGAGCTCGAGGACCGGCTGCGCAACCGGTTCACCTGGGGGCTCATCACCGACATCCAGCCGCCGGACCTCGAGACGCGCATCGCGATCCTGTCCAAGAAGGCAGCCGCGGACCGGCTCGCCGTCCCGCAGGACGTGCTGGCATTCATCGCCAGTCGAATCGACACCAACATCCGCGAGCTCGAGGGTGCCCTGGTGCGGGTGACCGCGTTCGCCAGCCTCAACCGGCAACCTGTCGACCTCGCCCTGGCCGAGGTGGTGCTCAAGGACCTGATGCCCACCGACAGCACCCCGGACATCGGCGCAGCGCTGATCATCGCTCAGACGGCCACCTACTTCGGGCTGAGCATCGACGACCTGCTCGGGACCAGCCGAAGCCGGATGCTGGTCACTGCGCGACAGATCGCGATGTATCTGTGTCGAGAGCTGACCGAGCTGTCGCTGCCCAAGATCGGGCAGGAGTTCGGCGGTCGCGACCACACCACCGTCATGCACGCCGACCGCAAGATCCGCACGCTCATGGCCGAACGTCGCTCGGTGTTCAACCAGGTCACCGAGCTCACCAACCGCATCCGGCAGAGCGCCCGGCCGACGTGATGTCCCCAACCCGGCGGCGTCGACCTGTGGGGCCTGTGGACACCCTGTGGACGATCGTGCGGCCACCGTCCTGGGATCGGCGGTACTCGGCGTCCCGGTCCCTCGTCGTCCCCCGGCGGCCGACTACCCGTCCACAGGTTGTCCTGGACGTCCAGCCCTCTCACCAGCGCAGGGACCGGTTGTCCACGGTTTCCACCGGCCCTACGACGACGATGGATCTGACATCCGATCGACCTTGTGTGAGTCGTGGTTGTGCCCGGGGTGTGTGCAAGGATCGACCTCGAGGTGCTGGCGGGCCCGAGGTGAGAGAGGAACGGCTGTGAAGTTCCGCATCGATCGTGACGTGCTCGCCGACGGTGTGGCCTGGGCTGCCCGGACGTTGCCGCACCGGCCGACGCTGCCCGTGCTGGCCGCGCTGCGGATGGAGGCCGTCGAGGACGCCGTCCGGGTCGCGGCCTACGACCACGAGGTGTTCGGCGAGGCGGTCATCCCGGCCGACGTCGCCGACGGCGGGGTCGTGCTGGTGTCCGGACGCCTGCTCGCCGACATCACCCGGCTGCTCCCCCCGCGTCCGGTCGACGTGGTCGCCGAGGAGGGCAAGCTCAGCGTCATGTGCGGGTCGTCCCGCTTCACTCTGCAGTCCCTCCCTGTCGAGGACTACCCGGTGCTGCCGACCCTGCCCGAGGCCGTGGGTCGGGTCGCCGGCCCGCTGCTGGCCGAGGCGGTGGCTCAGGTCGTGGTCGCCGCCGGCAAGGACGACATGCTGCCGGTGCTCACCGGGATCCGGATGGAGATCGAGGACGACCGGCTCACCCTCGCGGCCACCGACCGGTATCGGCTGGCCGTGCGCGAGCTGACCTGGGAACCGGCTCGTCCCGGGACCTCGGCAGTCGCACTGGTCCCGGCCCGTTCGCTGTCGGAGGCCACACGATCCTTCGGGCCCGGCCAGGTCGAGATAGGGCTGGGCAGCGGCGGACTCCTCGGGCTGTCGACCAGCGACCGATCCAGCTCGGCCAGACTCATCGACGGGGAGTTCCCCAAGTACCGCACCCTCTTCCCGGCCGACTCCCCGACGCAGGCTCGCGTCGAGACCGCGGCCCTGGTCGAGTCGGTCAAGCGGGTGGCCCTCGTGGCGGACCGCAACTCGCCGGTGCGGCTGACCTTCGGCGCGGACGAGGTGACTCTCGAGGCGTCCAGCGGTGAGGATGCGCAAGCCACGGAGTCGCTGGCGGCAGACGTCACCGGACAGGGACTGACCATCGGGTTCAACCCCGGGTACCTACTGGACGGTCTGGGCGCCATCGGTGCCCCGGTCGCGGTCATGGGCTTCACCGATCAGGGCCGCCCGTCGGTGCTGCGCGGCGCCGAGCAGATGGACGCAGCCCCCGCGACCGACTACCGCTACCTGCTCATGCCGGTGCGGCTGGCCGGCTAGCCGCAGCGCAGCGGACGGACGCCTCGTGCAGCTGGGGATGGTCGGGTTGGGGCGCATGGGCGCCAACATGCGCGACCGGCTGGTCGCCGCCGGCCACGTCGTGATCGGCTACGACACCGACCCCGCGCGAGGCGACGCCGCCACGCTGGCCGACCTCGTCGAACGGCTTGACGCGCCTCGGCACGTGTGGGTGATGGTCCCAGCCGGACCCGCCACCCGCTTCACCATCGAGCAGCTCGCGATGCTGCTGCAGCCTGAAGACCTCGTCGTCGACGGCGGCAACACCAAGTGGAGCGACGACCAGCACCATGCCGCGACGCTGGCCGAGAGCGGGGTGCGCTACCTGGACTGCGGGGTGTCCGGCGGGGTGTGGGGGCCAGAGAACGGCTACGCACTCATGTGCGGCGGCGACGAGCTGGACCTCGCACGGATGATGCCCGTGTTCGACACGCTCCGCCCGCCGGGACCTCGCGACCTCGGCTTCGTCCACGCCGGCCCGACAGGTGCCGGGCACTACGCCAAGATGGTGCACAACGGCATCGAGTACGGGCTCATGCAGGCCTACGCCGAGGGCTACGAGCTGCTGGCAGCCTCCTCGGTCGTGGCCGACGTGCCGGGTGTGGTGCGCGCCTGGTCGCGTGGCACCGTGGTGCGCTCGTGGCTGCTCGACCTGCTCGTAGCGGCCTTGGAGGACGATCCCGGCCTCGACGCGCTGGTCGGCTACGTCGAGGACTCCGGGGAGGGCCGCTGGAGCGTCGAGGAGGCGGTCGCCAACGCCGTCCCGGCGCCGGTCATGACCGCGGCGTTGTACGCCAGGTTCGCCTCGCGCCAGGACGACTCGCCTGCCATGCGGGCCGTGGCCGCCCTGCGCCAGCAGTTCGGTGGCCACGCGGTCACCACCCGAACCGAGCCCTGACCGCCGCGAGCGTGCACATCTCGACCCTGTCGCTGCGCGACTTCCGCTCCTACGACACCGTCGACCTGACGTGGGAGCCGGGGGTGAGCGTGCTCGTCGGCCCCAACGGGCAGGGCAAGACGAACCTCCTCGAAGCGGTGCACTACCTCGCGACGCTGTCCAGCCATCGAGTGGCCACCGACGCCCCGCTGCTGCGTGCGGGTGCGACTCGGGCACAGGTCGCAGCCCGGGTGCGGTCCGGGACGAGGACGTTGCTGCTGGAGGTCGACATCAACGCAGGGTCGGCCAACCGGGCCCGGGTTAACCGCTCCCCGACCCGCACCCCCCGGGAGCTGGTCGGCCTGCTGCGTACCGTGCTGTTCGCGCCGGAGGACCTGGGCATCGTCAAGGGCGACCCGGGTGAGCGGCGCCGCTTCCTCGACCACCTGCTCGTGCAGCGGCGGCCGAGGATGGCGGCCGTGCGCAGCGACTACGAGCGGGTGCTCAAGCAGCGCACCGCCCTGCTCCGCTCGGCCGCCGGCCTTCGCCGCAGCCGGTCCGCTGTCGACCTGAGCACCTTGGACGTGTGGGATGCCCACCTGGCCCGCACCGGCGCCGATCTGGTGGCCGCGCGGGTCGGACTGGTCGACGAGCTGGCACCACGGGTGCGCCACGCCTACGCCGACCTGGCACCGGGCAGCCCGCCGACCCGGATGACCTACCGGGCCAGCGGGCTGGTCCCCACCTCCGAGACCGACCCGACGGCGTCGGCTGACCAGGTCGGCACCGACCGGGGCGCGTGGGAGGACCTGCTGCGCCACGCCCTCGCCCAGGTGCGGACCGCCGAGCTCGACCGCGGCCAGTGCCTGGTCGGGCCGCATCGCGACGACGTCCTGCTCGCTCTGGGTGACCTGCCGACCCGCGGGTACGCCAGCCAGGGGGAGTCGTGGTCTGTGGCGTTGGCCCTGCGGCTGGCCAGCTTCGACCTGCTGACCGAGGAGTCCGACACGCCACCGGTGCTCATGCTCGACGACGTCTTCGCAGAGCTCGACGCGCGGCGCCGGGACCATCTGGCGGCTCGGGTACGCCACGCCGACCAGGTCATCGTGACCGCCGCAGTTCCCGACGACGTCCCGGCCGGGCTGGACGGAACACGGTTCTCGGTCGCTGCAGGCGGGGTCGAGCGTGTCGGGTAGCCAGTGGCGTCCGGACGGGCCTGAGCTGGCCCGGGCCTTCGTCCTGGCCCGTACTGGGGTGGCCGGCGAGGTGCCCCTGGTCCGACGGGTACGCCGGGGCCACCGCCGACGTCAAGGTTCGGACGGTGACGAGCAGTGGAGCGGGGCCGGCCCGGGCACCCGCGACCCGGTGCCCGCCGGAGTGGCGGTGCGCGACGTCGTCGACGGCGCCGGGTGGTCGGCTGCCCTGGCCGTCCATTCGGTCACCGGGCGGTGGGACCAGATCGTCGGTGCCACGGTGGCCGAGCACAGCAAGGTGGAGTCCTTCACCGACGGGCTGCTCACCGTGAGGTGCGACTCCACGGCCTGGGCCACCCAGCTGCGCCTGCTGGTGGGGGACCTCATGGCGCGCCTGGCGGAGGAGGCCGGTGCCGGGGTGGTCCGCGCCGTGGTGGTCAAGGGCCCGGACGCGCCGTCCTGGGTGCGTGGACCACGACGCGCCAAGGGCCGCGGGCCTCGGGACACGTACGGCTGATCCGCACGTCAGTGCAGTAGGATGGGGTTCTCGCCACCACACCCCCCAGGAGGTCTCTCGCCCGTGACGCACGCCCCGGTCGAGGCTCCGACAGACGACGCCGCGACCAGCAGAGGCCGAGGCTCACGGGTCACCGACGAGGGCTACGACGCCAGCGCGATCACCGTCCTGGAGGGACTCGAGGCGGTCCGCAAGCGGCCGGGCATGTACATCGGGTCGACCGGCGAGCGGGGCCTGCACCACCTGGTGTCCGAGGTCGTGGACAATGCCGTCGACGAGGCGTTGGCCGGGTACTGCACGCGCATCGAGATCGACCTGCTGCCCGACGGCGGGGTGCGGGTGTCCGACGACGGACGCGGCATCCCGGTCGACATCCACCCGGTCGAGCAGCGCCCCGCGATCGAGGTCGTGCTCACCGTGCTGCACGCCGGGGGCAAGTTCGGCGGAAGCGGCTACAAGGTCTCCGGCGGGCTGCACGGAGTCGGCGTGTCGGTGGTCAACGCGCTGTCCGAGCGCCTCGAGGCCGAGGTGCGCCGGGACGGCCACGTCTGGCGGCAGGCCTACCACCTCGGCGACCCGCTCGGACCGCTGGAGCGGGGCGAGCCCACCGAGGAGACCGGCACCACCATCACGTTCTGGGCCAGCCCGGACATCTTCGAGACCACCCAGTTCTCCTTCGAGACCCTCGTCACCCGGCTGCGGGAGATGGCCTTCCTCAACCGCGGTCTGGAGATCCTGTTGCGCGACTGGCGTCCCGTGGTCCGCGACGAGGACACCGCCGACGAGGTCACCGGCGTGCTGCCGGTGGTCACCGACACAGACCGCGAGGCGGAGCCGGGCGCGTCCGGGTTGTCCCGTCAGGCGCGGTTCGTGTACGAGGGCGGGCTGGTCGACTTCGTCAACCACCTGAACCGGGGCCGCGACCCGGCGCACCGCAGCGTCATCTCCTTCTCCGCAGACGCCGAGGGCAGCAGCATGAGCCTGGACGTGGCGATGCAGTGGAACAACGGCTTCAGCGAGTCGGTGCACACCTTCGCCAACACCATCAACACCCATGAGGGCGGCACCCACGAGGAGGGGTTCCGGGCCGCGCTCACCGTTCTGGTCAACAAGTTCGCCCGGGACTGGGGTGTGCTGCGCGACAAGGACCCGAAGCTCACCGGTGACGACGTCCGGGAGGGCCTCACCGCCATCGTCAGCCTGAAGATCGCCGAGCCGCAGTTCGAGGGCCAGACCAAGACCAGGCTCGGCAACACCGAGGCCAAGTCGTTGGTCCAGACCGTGGTCAACGACCAGCTGGGGGCGTGGTTCGAGCAGAACCCGACCGAGGGCAAGGAGATCGCGCGCAAGGCTCAGCAGGCGTCCTCGGCGCGCATCGCCGCCCGCAAGGCCCGCGACATCGCTCGCTCCCGCAAGGGCCTGCTCAGTGGCGCCGGGTTCGGCAAGCTCGCGGACTGCCAGTCCACCGAACCCGCCGCGAGCGAGGTGTTCATCGTCGAGGGTGACTCCGCCGGGGGCTCTGCCAAGGGGGGCCGCGACCCGCGCATCCAGGCGATCCTGCCGATCCGCGGCAAGATCCTGAACGTGGAGAAGGCCCGGATCGACCGGATCCTGCAGAACACCGAGGTCCAGTCGATCATCACCACGCTCGGGACCGGCATCCACGACGACTTCGACCTGGCGCGGCTGCGCTACCACAAGATCATCCTGATGGCCGACGCCGACGTCGACGGCCAGCACATCCGCACCCTGCTGCTCACGCTGCTGTTTCGGTTCATGCGTCCGATCATCGAGGCCGGGCACGTCTACCTCGCCCAGCCTCCGCTGTACCGGATCAAGTGGTCGCAGGGCGAGCACGACCTGGCCTACAGCGACGCCGAACGTGACGCGCTGTTGCAGGCCGGGCAGGCGGCCGGTCGCAAGCTCCCGGCGCAGGCACCCATCCAGCGGTACAAGGGCCTGGGCGAGATGAACGCCGACGAGCTCTGGGATACCACGATGGACCCCGAGCAGCGGATCCTGCTGCAGGTGACGTTCGAGGACGCGGCGGCCGCCGACGAGGCGTTCTCGGTCCTGATGGGTGAGGACGTGGAGAGCCGGCGGGCCTTCATCCAGCGCAACGCCCGCGACGTGCGCTTCCTGGACATCTGAGGGGAGCCCACCGGTGACCGACCCGACGATGCCCCCTGCTCAGCCCGCGGACGGCGGCGGGCGAGTCCGCGGGGTCGACCTGCAGACCGAGATGGAGCGGTCCTACCTCGACTACGCCATGAGCGTCATCGTGGGACGGGCCCTGCCCGACGTCCGCGACGGCCTCAAGCCGGTGCACCGCCGGGTGCTCTACGCCATGCACGACGGCGGCTACCGGCCCGACCGCGGCTACTCCAAGTGCTCGCGCATCGTCGGCGACGTCATGGGCCAGTACCACCCGCACGGCGACTCCGCGATCTACGACACCCTCGTCCGGCTCGCCCAGCCCTGGTCGCTGCGCTATCCCTTGGTGAGCGGGCAGGGCAACTTCGGGTCCCCTGGGAACGACCCCCCGGCAGCCATGCGCTACACCGAGTGCCGGATGGCGCCGCTGGCCATGGAGATGGTCCGCGACATCGACCAGGACACGGTCGACTTCCAGCCGAACTACGACGGCCGGGCCTCCGAGCCGACGATTCTGCCCAGCCGGTTCCCGAACCTGCTGGTCAACGGAAGTGCCGGCATCGCGGTCGGCATGGCCACCAACATCCCCCCGCACAACCTGCGGGAGGTCGCCGACGGGGTGCGATGGGCCCTGGACCACCCCGACGCCACTCGCCCCGAGCTGCTGGCGGCCCTGATGGAGCGGATCAGTGGCCCGGACTTCCCGACCGGGGCGCTGATCGTGGGGCGCCACGGCATCGAGGAGGCCTACCGGACCGGTCGCGGATCGGTCACCATGCGCGCCGTCGTCGACGTGGAGGAGGACGGCAAGGGCCGCGTCAGCCTGGTCGTCACCGCGCTGCCGTACCAGGTGAACCCCGACAACCTGGCGGTGCGCATCGCCGAGCTGGTCAACAGCGGCAAGATCACCGGGATCGCCGACATCCGGGACGACTCGTCCGGCCGCACCGGGCAGCGTCTGGTCGTCGTGCTCAAGCGCGACGCCGTTGCCACCGTGGTGCGCAACAACCTCTACAAGCACACCCAGCTGCAGGACACCTTCGGCTGCAACATGGTCGCCCTGGTCGACGGCGTCCCCCGCACGCTGTCGCTGGACGCCTTCGTCCGGCACTGGGTCACCCACCAGGTCGAGGTCATCCGGCGCCGCACCGAGTTCCGGCTGCGCAAGCGTCGGGAGCGGCTGCACATCGTGCGCGCCCTGCTCAAGGCGATCGATGTCATCGACGATGTCATCGCGCTCATCCGGGGCAGCGAGTCGGCCGCCCGGGCACAGGTGGCCCTGCAGGAGTTCCTCGACATCGACGAGGTCCAGGCGCGGGCCATCCTGGACCTCCAGCTGCGCAAGCTGGCCGCGCTGGAGCGCCAGGAGCTGCAGGACGAGCACGACGTCCTGGTCGCCGAGATCGCCGACCTCTCCGACGTCCTGGCCCGCGACGAGCGCAAGCGGGAGATCATCCGCACCGAGCTCGACGAGATCGTCGAGCGGTACGGGGACGAGCGGCGGACGCAGCTGGTGCCCTCCGAGGGGGAGCTGACCGACTCCGACCTCATCCCCGTCGAGGACGTTGTCGTCACCGTGACCCTCGGCGGCTACGTCAAGCGCACCCGTAGCGACCTCTACCGGTCCCAGCGACGCGGCGGCAAGGGTGTGCGAGGCGCCGCGCTGCGCGGCGACGACGTGGTCGCCCACCTGCTGGTCACCACGACCCACCACACGCTGCTGTTCTTCACCGACCAGGGGCGGGTGTACCGCGTCCGGGTCTTCCAGGCCCCCGAGGCAGCGCGCGACGGGCGCGGCATGCACGTGGCGAACCTGCTGTCGCTGCAGCCGGAGGAGACCGTCGCGCAGGTGCTGGCCATCGAGGACTTCGAGCAGGTGCCCTACCTGGTGCTGGCCACCCGGCTTGGCCTGGTCAAGAAGACCGACCTCACCGCCTACGACACCCGGCTCACCGGCGGGATCAAGGCTATCGCCCTTCAGGACGACGACGCCGTCATCGGGGCCGAGCTGGTGACCGCCGCGGACGACCTGCTGCTCGTCTCACGCAAGGGCATGGCGGTGCGGTTCCATGCCGACGACGCCGCGCTGCGTCCGATGGGCCGCGACACCCGCGGAGTCGTGGGGATGAGGTTCCGGGACTCCGACGAGCTGCTCGCGATGACCGTGCTGTCGTCCGGCCTCGACGAGGAGTCGATCTACGTCTTCACCGTGACCGATGGCGGCTTCGCCAAGCGCACGCCACTGTCGGAGTACCGTCCACAGGCCCGAGGCGGGTTAGGACTCAAGGCCGCCCGCCTGACCCGGGAGCGCGGCGCTCTGGTCGGCGCCCTCGCTGTCGGCGACGCCGACGAGGTGCTCAGCATCCGAGCCTCCGGTAGTGTGACACGTAGCCCGGTGAGCGGCGTGCGGGTCACCGGACGTGACACCATGGGTGTCACCTTCGTGGACGTCGCCGGGGACGACGACGTCGTGGCGATCACACGGGTCGTCGAGGACGAAGTCGACGAGATCGACCCCACCAGCGATGTCGACGCGTACGGTGAGCAGACCGTCGACCTCGGGGAGGACGAGAAGCTGTGACCACCAGCCGCCATCCTGCCACGGGTCTCGGCCCGGACGACGAGACCGAGGTCGTCCAGGCCGCTCTCGACGACCCGGTGGCCGCCATGGATCCGCCACCCGGGCCCACGCCGATGGCGCGCCCGACCCCTCCTGCCGACCCGTGGCCCGCGGAGGTGGACACGGGTCCGATCGTGCGCCCGACCCCGGCCGAAGGCTTCGACGACCTCGATGCCATGCCACCGGAGCGTCCGGTCACCCGAGCGGCCCGGCGAACCGGAAAGGTGCGCAAGGCCCGGTTGAGGCTGCTGCGCGTCGAGCCCTGGTCGGTGATGAAGAGCGCGTTCGTGCTGTCGATCGCCATCGGGATCACGTTCGTCGTGGCGACCGCCACGCTGTGGTCGGTGGTGGACGCCGCCGGGGTGTTCGAGGCCCTGGGAGGTCTCATCACCGAGCTGACCGAGTCGCAGACCTCCGCCGGCGTCGAGATCACCGACTACGTCGGCTTCTCCCGCGTCGTGGGCCTGGCCACGGTCATCGCCGTCGTCGACGTCGTGCTGCTGACGGCACTGGCCACCCTGTTCGCCTTCCTCTACAACCTCTCCGCCGCGCTGCTCGGTGGCTTCGAGGTCACCCTGGCCGAGGACGACTGAGCGGTCTGCCCCGCTCCTGGCCAGGTGAGGTACCGTTGTCGGCTGGTTCGGGCCTATAGCTCAGACGGTTAGAGCGCTTCCCTGATAAGGAAGAGGTCACTGGTTCAAGTCCAGTTAGGCCCACGTGAAGAAGCTGCTGCTGCTGGCCGTCGCCGCCGGACTGGGCTACCTCGGATACCGCAAGTGGGCTGACTCGCAGCGAGAGGACGACGTCTGGGCCAAGGCGACCGATCCCGTGCCGCCGCGGGACCTGAGGTAGCACTCACCCCAAGGGGACGTAGCTCAACTGGCAGAGCACCGCCTTTGCATGGCGGGGGTTAGGGGTTCAAGTCCCCTCGTCTCCACTCTCACTCCTCCACTCGCGCCGCGGTGTGGGTCTGCGGCGGGTGGCTCCCCGGGGTGCGTGGGGCCCAGGGTGGGGGCCCAGCGCCGGGGGTCGTTGGCGGGTTTGGTGCGCGCGGTGGGGTGTGGACGGCGGGTGTGGTGCTCTGCGGGCACCGATTCCGCCGTGGATCACCGGTGGGGACCGGTGGGGCCGGGACGCTCCTGGCCGGGCTGGCGACGAGGGCTACGACTGCCCGGTCTTGGCCTCTTCGGCGGCCGCCTCCGCGGCTTCCTCGACCTGTGACGCGGTGTCCTGCGCAGCCGAGGCGGCAGCGTCGCCGGCGTCCTGCACGGTCTCGGCCGCCTCGTCCGCCTTCTTCTGGGTCGCCTCGGCGGCGTCTTCGGCGGCCTCGGAGACGGTGCCGGCAGCGGAGTCGGCCTTCTCGCCGACCGTGTCTGCCGCAGACTGGGCCTTCTCGGAGACCTTGGTCGCAGCGTCTCCAGCCGCGGCCGCGGCGCTGCCGGCGGTGTCAGAGACCTTGCGGCTCCAGTCGGTCGAGCTGCCGCTGTCCCAGCCTCCGGCGCTCTCCCAGGCGTTCTCGTTCGACGAGCCCATGAGCTTCTTGGCGATCACCGCTCCCGCCGCGGCCAGCGCTCCGATGAAGACCAACTTCTTGACCGCACCCATCTGCGTGATCCCTTCCCGTGGATTCCGTTTCCCTGCCGCCTATCCGATCACGCTCCGACCCGCGGGTCCAGAGCGGGGGTGACAGACTGGACGCTCATGTCGTCCGGTGACGGCCGATCCCCGACAGGAAGGTAACCCCCGTGCCCGAGCGCCTCGTCGCCACCCTCCACACCACCCTCGGTGACATCGCGGTGACCCTGTTCGGTGACCAGGCGCCGAGGACCGTCGAGAACTTCGTCGGCCTTGCTGAGGGCACCAAGCAGTGGACCAACCCGAAGACCCGGCAGCCCTCGTCCGAGCCCTTCTACGACGGGTTGTCCTTCCACCGGGTCATCCCCAACTTCATGGTCCAGGGCGGCTGCCCGCTGGGCACCGGTACCGGCGGGCCCGGATACGACTTCGCCGACGAGTTCCACCCCGAGCTCGGCTTCGACCGTCCATACCTGCTGGCCATGGCCAACGCCGGTCCCAACACGAACGGGTCGCAGTTCTTCATCACCGTCGCACCGACGAAATGGCTGAACTTCAAGCACACGATCTTCGGCGAGGTCGCCGACGCCGAGAGCCGGTCGGTCGTCGACAGCATCGCCGGCGTGCGGACCGGGTCTGGCGACCGTCCGGTGGAGCCCGTCGTCATCGAGTCGGTCACGATCGACAGGCAGTCGACCTGAGCGAGCCGGGACGCACGCCGACAGCGCCGCCGGCGGCACGCTGCTACCGACATCCCAACCGGGAGACCCGCATCGGCTGCGCCCGGTGCGGCCGCCCCATCTGTCCGGAGTGCATGGTGCCGGCACCAGTGGGCTTCCACTGCCCGGCCTGCGTGGCGCAGGCGCGTCGCCGGACACCACCGGTGCGCAGCCAGCTCGGCGGCGTGGCGCGGCCGAACCCGCGCCGGGTCACCACCAGCCTGATCGGGGTCAACAGCGTCCTGTACGCCTTGACCTGGCTGAGCGGGGACGCCGTGCTCCGGGAGTTCGGCCTGATCGGGGTGGCCGTGGCGGCCGGGGAGTGGTGGCGGCTGCTCACCGCGCCGTTCCTGCACGTCGGGCTGTGGCACCTGGGACTGAACATGTTCGCCCTGTGGGTGCTCGGCGGCGTCCTCGAGCCGCTGCTCGGTCGGGGCCGGTTCCTCGTGATCTACCTGATGTCCGCTCTCGGGGGAGCCGTGGCCTCCTATGCCTTCAGCAACCCCGGCGGGATCTCCGTCGGGGCCTCGGGGGCGGTCTTCGGGCTGCTCGGCGGCCTGCTCGTGGCGCTGCGTCGGCTGAACCGGGACGTCTCCGGGGTGGTGGCGCTGCTGCTCATCAACGTCGCGCTGGGCTTCGTCTTCCCCAACATCGACTGGCGGGCGCACCTCGGGGGGCTTGTCGTGGGCGCCCTGGTCACTGCGGCGTTCGTCTACGCGCCCGCGCGGTACCGGACTGCCGTCGCCTGGGGGACGATCGCGGCAGTGCTGGTCGGGCTGTCCGCCGTGGTGACCTGGCGCACCGAGCAGGTGCTGTCCGCGTTCTTCTGAGGCGGGGTTCTCCGACCTCCGGGGTTGTCCACAGGAGTTGTCCCCAATGGGGACAGAACAACAGCCGTGTAATCACAGACCGGCGGGACGAGGAGCGCAGGGACGGTGCCCGGTCAGCGCCAGCGGGTGAAGACGAGGAAGCCGGCCACGATCATGCCCATGCCCACCAGCAGGTTCCAGGTGCCCAGCGTGCTCATCCCCGGGATGTCGGAGCCGGCGACGTAGTACACGACGATCCAGATCAGGCCCAGGACCAGCAGGATGGACCCGGTGATCGGCACCCAGCGACCACTGTGCTGCTCCTCCAGCGGGGTGGCCTTCGGCGGCGGGCGGAAGGAGGAGTCCTTCCTGCGCCGGCGGGACTCTGGCACCTGGCCTCCTGGTCGTTGCTCGCCGGGAACGTGGGGTGGACGAGGGCATCTAGCCTAGAGGTCGGGTGAAGGAGGGATCCATGTCGACCTCGCGCAGCTGGCACGGCGGCGCGGTGCTCATGCTGGGCGCGGCCGGCCTGCTCATGGCCGCCGGCATCTCCTTGGCCGACACCTCCGACGTCGAGGCCAGCCGCGGCACCGAGCTCCCCGACCTGGTGGCGGCGCAGCAGCAGCGGGTGAGCGATCTGGAGGAGCTGGCCGCCGCGCTGTCGGATGAGGTCGACTCCCTGGCCGGCGCCGGGGCCGACAGCCCCGGCCAGGCCGTCCGGGAGGAGGTCTTCGCGCAGGCCGCCGCGGCCGGCTTCGTCGACGTGCAGGGGCCCGGGGTCACCGTCAGCCTGGACGACGCCCCGGTCCCCGACGACCTCAGCGACCTGCCTTCTGGAACCACTCCCGACGACTACGTCGTGCATCAGCAGGACGTCGAGGCCGTCGTCAACGCCCTCTGGGACGGTGGTGCCGAAGCCATGCAGATCATGGATCGGCGGATCACCAGCGTCAGCGCGGTCCGCTGCGTGGGCAACGTGATCATCCTCGACGGACAGGTCTACTCCCCGCCCTTCACGATCACGGCGATCGGCAGCCCGCAGCGCCTGACCACGGCGCTGGACCGCTCCGAGGCGGTCACGGTCTACCGGGAGTGGGCGGACTACATCGGGCTCGGCTTCGGCGTCCAGGAGCACACGCAGGTACTGCTGCCAGCGGCCACCGGGCCGGCGACCCTGGCGCACGCCGAGCCGCTGACGGACGAGGCGGACGCGTGACCCGCCCCCGACGCATCCTGGTGGTCGACAACTACGACAGCTTCGTGTTCAACCTCGTCCAGTACCTCGGCCAGCTCGGCGCCCATTGCGAGGTGCGACGCAACGACGGTGTGACCACCAGCGAGGCTCGCGACTACGACGGCGTCCTGCTGTCCCCCGGACCCGGGACGCCGCAGGCCGCAGGCGTGTCGGTCGCCATGGTCGGTGACCTGGCCGGGCACGTCCCCGTGTTCGGCGTGTGCCTGGGGCTGCAGGCCATCGCCGTCGCGTACGGCGCGGAGGTCACCCGCGCTCCGGAGCTGCTGCACGGCAAGACCAGCACGGTCCACCATGACGGCACCGGGGTGCTCGCCGGGGTGCCCGACCCATTCGTCGCCACCCGCTACCACTCGCTGGCCGTCCGCGAGCAGACCGTGCCCGACCAGCTGGTTGTCACCGCCCGCAGCGCCAGCGGCGTGGTAATGGCGTTGCGGCATCGGGACGTGGCCGTGGAGGGCGTCCAGTTCCACCCCGAGTCGGTGCTGACCGACGCCGGGCACCAGATGCTGGCCACCTGGCTCACGGTGTGCGGCGATCCGGACGCACCGGCCCGAGCGGCCGACCTGGGACCCGTCGTCCGTACCGGCCCGGCGTCCCTTCCGCTGCCGAACCCGGTCGGCTGAGCGCCCTACGGTGCAGCAGCGGCCGTCGGTGCCGGGGTCGCCGCCGGTGGCGTGGTCGGTGCGGGCGTCGGGACGGGTATGGGGGCCGGGGCGACGGCGACCGTGATGGCGACCCGGGTCCCCGCGCTGACCTCCTGACCCGGAGACGGAGCCTGGAAGACGACCGTCCCCGCAGTCTCGGTGGACGTCTCCTCGTTCACCAGCACCTGGAAACCGGCCTGGGACAGGATCGCCTGAGCCTCCCCGCTGGGCAGGCCGACGACATCGGGCATCTCGACGTTCCCGTTGGACACCACGAGCGTCACCGACGACCCGACCTCGACCTCCGTTCCCTCCGGCGGCAGCACCTCCAGGACGGTGCCCTCGGGCTGGTCACTGGCCTGCTCACGGACGTCGCCGAGCACGAGCTCGGCGTCGGTGATGACCGGCCTCGCGTCGGCCACGTCCAGGCCCACGACACGCGGGACCAGCGTGCGCTCGCGTCCGGTGGACACCACGATGTCGACCTCGGTCTGCGGGTCGACGAGCTCCCCGGAGGCGGGTGACTGCTCGACGACCGTTCCCGCCTCGGCGTCCGGGTCGGCACGCTGGGAGACCTGGCCCAGGCCCAGCTCGCGCTCGTTGAGCGTGGCCTCGGCGGCCTGAGCCGACTGACCGACCAGGTTGGGGACGCGCACCTGCTGCTCGTTGGGCTGGAACAGCGCCCAGCCGGCGATCCCGGCGACTGCCAGGACCAGGAGCACGCCGATGGTGATCAGCGCGTAGCGTCCCGCGCGCGAGGGTGCCGCAGCGGGCTCCTCTTCGGAGATCCCTGGGACCAGCGACGTCGCCGCCGGCTCGGCGATGGCGACGGTCGGCGGGGGGACGGCCGCCACCGGCATCCCGGCGCGGGCCCGTTCGAGGTCGGCGCGCATCTCAGCCGCGCTCTGGTAGCGCTGGAGCCGGTCCTTGGCGAGCGCGGTGAGAACGACCGCGTCGACGGCCGGAGGAATGGATGGGTTGAGCGCCGAGGGCGGCGTCGGGGCCTCCTTCACATGAGCCATGGCCACCGACACCAGTGAGTCACCGATGAACGGGGGTCGCCCGGTGAGCAGCTCGTACAGCACACACCCGGTGGCGTAGAGGTCGCTGCGCGCGTCTGCGGTCTCTCCCCGGGCCTGCTCGGGTGAGAGGTACTGGGCTGTCCCGACCACCATGGAGGTCTGGGTCATGGTCTGTCCGGCGTCGCCCATCGCGCGGGCGATCCCGAAGTCCATGACCTTGACCTGTCCGGCCTCGGTCATCATCACGTTGCCTGGCTTGATGTCGCGATGCACGATGCCGGCGCGATGGCTGTAGTCCAGGGCACGCAGCACTTCCTCGGTGATCTGCAGCGCGGTCTCGGTCGAGATGGACGGCTCCTCGCGCAGCATCTCGCGAAGGGTCTTGCCCTCCACGTACTCCATCACGATGAACGGGACGGACACCCCGTTGACCTCGCTCTCCCCGGTGTCGTACACCGCGACGATGTTGGGATGGTTCAGCGAGGCCGACGACTGGGCCTCCCGGCGGAAGCGGGCCTGGAAGGTCTGGTCGGTGACCAGGTCCACCCGCAGCGACTTGATGGCCACCGTCCGGCCCAGCCGCAGGTCACGGCCCCTGCGCACCTCGGCCATCCCACCACGGCCGATCACTTCGCCCATCTCGTAGCGCTCACCCAGCGGTGTCGGTCCGGCGCTGCCGGCGGTGGGGCTGCCTGCTGCACCTCCGGAGGGCACGCCGACCGTCGGCTGCTGCTCGGGTACCGGGTTGGTGTCGGGTTGCGGGGGACCCGCCCCCTCTGGCGTGTCGGTCACGATTCCGCGCCTCCCCTCAGGAGCACCGCTTGCATCACTGCTCGGGCCACAGGTGCGGCCAGCTGCCCACCCGAGATGTCCACCTCGCCCCCGGCGTCCTCGATCACGACTGCGACCGCCACCTGCGGGCTCTCGGCGGGGGCGAACGCGGTGAACCAGGCCAGCGGGGGATCGTCCTCGCCGCGCTCCGCGGTGCCGGTCTTGCCCGCCACGGTCACGTCGGGGATCGCGGCGTTCGTCCCGGTGCCCGACTCCACCACGGTGACCATCATCTCGGTGAGACCACGTGCGGTCGGGGGGGTCACCGCCTGGGACTGCTCGACGGGCTCGGTCACCTGCAGCGGCGCCAGGTCCGGGGCGAGGGCCTCGGCGATCAGGTAGGGCTTCATGAGCGTCCCGTCGTTGGCGATCGCGGCGGAGACCATCGCGGTCTGCAGCGCAGTCGCCCGCACGTCGTACTGGCCGACAGCCGCCTGCGCAGTCTGTGCGGCATCCATCTCCGCGGGGAAGACGCTGGTGGCGGCGTTGTAGGCCTCCAGCGGCTGCTGGTTGTACCCGAAGGCCTCCGCCTGCGCGCGCAGCGCGTCGTCCCCGAGCTCCAGGCCGACCGATGCGAAGGCGGTGTTGCAGGAGATGCGCAGCGCATCGGTCAGTGTCGTCTGGTCGTTGGGTCCACAGGCCCCGCCGGACTGGTTGGTCAGCACCGCCGTGCTCCCGGGAAGCGGCAGTGACGCGGGACCGGGCAGCGTCGAGTCGGGCGTGTACCTCCCGCTCTCCAACGCGGCCGCCGCCGTGACGAGCTTGAACACCGAGCCGGGCGGGTAGGTGCGCGCGATGGCCCGGTTGAGTGTGGGCTCGCTGGGGTCGGTCTCGTAGGCAGTCCAGGCCTGCTCCTGGACCTCGGGGTCCGGGTCGGCGAGCGGGTTGGGGTCGTAGCTCGGGCGGGCGGCCATCGCCAGGATGGCACCGGTGCGCGGGTCGAGGGCCACGACCGCACCGATGCGTCCCTCCAGGCCGGCGTCGGCGGCCTGCTGGGCCTCCGGGAGGAGGGTCAGCCGGACGCTGCCGCCCTCGGGTGGACGTCCGGCGACCAGGTCGATCACGCGCCGGGCGAACAGCGCATCGTCGGTGCCGGCCAGGATATCGTTGGCGACCCGCTCGGTGGCCGCACGACCGTAGATCCAGGAGTAGAAGCCGGTGGCGTGGGCGTACAGCGGGCCCTCGGCGTACTCGCGCCGGTACTGGAACGTCCCGCCGGTCTCCACCGAGCGGGCCACGGCGGCATCCGCCACGAGGATCGGGCCGCGCTGACGGGCGTAGTCGTCGAGCAGCACGCGGCGGTTGTCCGAGCGGGCGTTGAGGTCGTCGGCCCACAACGCCTGGATGAAGGTGATGTTCACCAGCAGCGCGGCGAACATCAGCAGCGTGATGATCGACCAGCGTCGGATCGCCCGGTTCATCGCACCCGCACCGCCTGGGTCTGCGCCTCGGCCAGCGGCGCGGGAGGGGCCGGCGCGGGGCGCCGGGCGGCGTCGCTGACGCGCAGCAGCAGCGCCACGATCACCCAGTTCATCACCAGCGAGGAGCCACCCAGCGACAGGAACGGGGTGGTCAGGCCGGTGAGCGGGATAAGCCGGGTCACCCCACCGATCACGACGAACACCTGGAGCCCGACGGCGGTCGCCAGCCCGGCAGCCAGCAGGGTGCCGAACGGGTCTCGCGAACCGATGGCGATGCGCAGCCCACGGGCCACGAGAACGCCGTAGAGGACGATGATCACCATCAGGCCGGTGAGGCCGAGCTCTTCCCCGAGCGCCGCGGCGATGAAGTCCGACTCGGCGAACGGGATGAGATCGGGCTGGCCCCGCCCCAGCCCGGTGCCCAGCAACCCCCCGTACGCGAGGCCGTAGAGGCTCTGGATGATCTGGAAGTTGGCGTTGGGGTCGGCGAAGGGGTCCAGCCAGCCCGTCACCCGCGCCTGGACGTGGTCGAACAGCAGGTAGCTGGCGTACCCGCCCAGCGCGGCGAGCAGCACCCCGACCACCAGCCATCCGACCCGCTCGGTCGCGACGAACAGCAGCACCACGAAGACGCCGAAGAACAGCGCGGCAGCGCCCAGGTCGCGCTCGAACACCAGGATCGCCAGGCCCAGCGCCCACACGACGAGGATCGGCCCGAGGTCGCGGCCTCGGGGCAGGTCGATGCCCAGGACTCGCCGTCCGGCCAGAGCCAGGGCCTCCCGGTGAACCACCAGGTAGGAGGCGAAGGCGACCACCATGACGACCTTGGCGGCCTCCCCGGGCTGGAACGACTGCCCGAGGACGGAGATCCAGATCCGTGCGCCGTTGATCTCCACGCCGAGGCCCGGGACGAGCGGCAGCAGCAGCAGCCCCACGCCCAGCAGGAACGTGAGGTAGGTGTAGCGGCTGAGCATGCGGTGGTCGCGCACCGTCGCGAGCACCAGGCACAGCAGCAGCAGCCCAACCACGCTCCACACCAGTTGGCCCGGGGCCTCGGCCGACGGCGGTGGCAGCTCCAGGCGCGCGGCCTGGGCCTGGTTGGCCACGTCCAGACGATGGATCATCGCCAGGCCGATACCGTTGAGCGCGAGCGCCGCGGGCATCAGCACCGGGTCGGCGTACGGCGCCCGCCAGCGGATGACCAGGTGGACGGCGATGCCGACCGTGGTGACGGCGATCCCGTACCCGAGGAGCCGGCTCGGGGGCGCACCGGCCGTGCCGAGCCCGACGCTGGCGTAGGCGCCGATGGCGATGGCCACGGCGACCAGCACCAAGGCCAGCTCGACCCACCGCCCGGTCCCTAGCCGGCGTGCCTGCGCAGCAGCGTCCGTGCTCACGTCAGCTCCGCTCGCTGTCGGCGGACTCGCACGCCAGGCCCGGGAAACCGCTGATCTGCGGGCCGGCGTTGTTGGCCCGGCACGCCTCGCGGCGCACGCGCTCGACGATCAGCTCGGCCTCGATGAGGTCGTCGGCGCGGATGCCCTGCCGGACGTCCTCCTGGTAGACCTCAGGCAGCGCCTCCACGGGCAGGTCCGGGATCTCGAGGGCGACCGTGCTGCCGGGAAACCCGGGCAGCCCCGCACGGATGACGACGTCCTCCCCGTCGGTGCCGACGTAGTACTGCTGCCCGTACCAGGCCGACAGAGCGCGTATCCCGACGACGAGGAGGACGACGACGACGCCGGCGAGGGCCGCCAGCAGCACCCACCGCCACCGGCTGCGGCGGCGTGGGGCGTAACGGCGAGCCTCCTCGTCCTCGCTCTCGTCCTCGTCACGCGACGGCTCGGACGAACCGCCCGTGGCGGCCTGCACGGTACCGGTCCCGTCGGTCTGCTCGATCTCGTCGTAGCGCAGCGCATCGGGATGGCCGGCTCCCGTGGCGGCCGCACCCACCAGGTGCGCCTCCGTGGTGTCGTCGTCGTGGGATTCGTGGTCGGAGGCTCGCACGTCGGCGACCACGCACGTGATGTTGTCCGGACCGCCGGCTGCTACTGCGAGCTCGACGAGCCGGTCGGCTGCGGCCTGCGGGTCCGCCTGCTCCATCAGCTCGGCGCGGATCGCCTCCGCGCTCACCACGCCGCACAACCCGTCGCTGCAGAGCATGACCCGGTCGCCGTCCTGTGCGGGGACCTGGGCCAGGTCGGGCCCGACGTCCTCGCCGCCGAGGGCCTGCAGGAGAAGCGACCGGGCGGGATGGCTCTCCCTCTCGTTCTCGCCGATACGCCCCTCGTCGATGAGGGCCTGGACGTAGGTGTGGTCGCGGGTGAGCTGGATGAGCTCTCCGTCACGCAGCAGGTAGGCCCGGGAGTCGCCGATGTGCGCCAGGCTGAACCCGCCGCCGGTCCACAGCAGGGCGGTGACCGTGGTGCCCATGCCGCTGCGGCTGGGGTCAGCCTCGACCAGGTCGCGGATGCGGTGGTTGGCTTGCGTGATCGCCTCGACCAAGGCGGCGTCGCTCTCCTGGCCACCGGGGGCCGGACCCTGGCCGTCGAGGTTGGCCAGGGCTTCCACGGTGACCGCACTGGCGACCTCGCCAGCGGCGTGCCCCCCCATGCCGTCGGCGACCACGAGCAGCCGCGGCCCGGCGTAGCCGGAGTCCTCGTTGCCTTGCCGCACCAGCCCCACGTGGGACTGCGCGACCGACCGGATGACCAGGCCCATGACAGCGAGCCGAGTCACTTCCGCAGCTCGAGCACGGTTCGGCCCAGCCGGACGGTGGACTTGGCGCCCACCGGTGTCGGCCTGCTGATCCGCGCCCCCGCCACGTATGTCCCGTTGGTCGACCCGAGGTCCTCGACGTACCACTGGCCGTTGTGCGGGAGGAAGCGTGCGTGCCTGGTGGAGACGTACTCGTCGGACAGGGCCACGTCGTTGCCCTCCCCCCGTCCCGCCGTCAGCGGCCCGCTGAGGGTGACCTGCTTGCCGCTGTCGCCGCCCTCGATCACCACCATCTTCGTAGGGGCGCCGCGGTGCAGCTTGACCGGCTTGACCTGCTGGGGGGGCGCCGGCGCCGGTGCAGCAGCAGCCTCGGGGCGGGCTGTCGGGGTGCGGGGTCGCACCCCGAACAGGTCGGCACGGATGGCCGAGGCGATCGCGAACGCAAAGATCCACAGAAGGGCGAGGAAGCCCATCTGGATCAGCGTGAGGGTGAGCTCGGACACGGCTCAGCCTTGGCCCGTGCCACTGCCCGGCCCGGCCCGGGGATTGCCGCGATGGACGGTGATGGTCGTCGATCCGAGCCGCACCTGCGTGCCGTCGTGCACCGGAGCCTGGGCGACCCGCTGGCCGTCGACGATGGTCCCGTTGGTCGAGTGCAGGTCCACCACGACGACGTCGGCGTGCGTCCCCTCGCCCAGCACGCGGAACTCCGCGTGGCTGCGGCTCACGCCCGGGTCGTCGATGCGGATGTCGCAGTCCGACCCGCGTCCGACCAGGACGCCGGCCGCAGTGACCGGCACGACCGATCCGTTCACCTCGAGGTAGGCCGGCGCTGAGCGCACCGGGCCGGGCGTCGGCCCCCCGGCGCTCACGCTGGCGCGCACCTCGCTGGACACGCGGAACTGGCCCGTGCGGAGGTCGTCCGCTCGCTCGATGGACACCTCGACCCGGCCCGGAAGGGCGTAGCGCTGCAGGTCGGCGTGCTCGGTTACCAGAGCCGTCAGCTCGGTGACGAGGCTGGTCGAGTACGGGGCGAGGCGGTCGTGGTCACGCGGGGACAGCGCGACGGTGAACCGGTTGGGGGCCAGCGACCGGTCGCGCGAGACGATGGCGGCGTTGTCGTCGAGCTCGCGCTGCAGCGCCGAGGCAACCTCCACCGGCTGCACCTCGGAGCGGAAGACGCGGGAGAACCCGCCGTTCACCCATGACTCCAGGCGCTGCTCGATACGCCGCAACGCTCCCACCGCACCTCCTCCCGCCTCCTCGCCTGCGTGTCGGCCGCTGGTCCGCCACGTGCGAGGATCGTATCCGCGACGAGCGCCCGGAGCCGTCGGCGCGCTGGGGGGTCGCGTCCGGCGTGGTACCCTGCCGGGTGCGGCGACGGCGGCCCACCGGCCGTCAACGTCCGCGGTGGCCTGGTCAGACTCCCTGCTCAGGGCACGTCTCGCGCGAGTGGCGGAACAGGCAGACGCGCACGGTTCAGGTCCGTGTGTCCGCAAGGACGTGGGGGTTCAACTCCCCCCTCGCGCACCGTTCGTACCAGCCGTCCGAGGTCACAGCGAGGACCGGACGATCGAGCTCAGCTCGTCCACGGTCAGCTCGATCGGGTGCCCCTTCATGCTCGACGACCGGGCGGCGGCCGCGACGACGTCCTCGATGTCCTCGGCCCCCAGGCCATGCTTGCCGAGGCCCGGGATCGACAGGAACTGGCAGGTGTCTCGCACCCACGAGACGAGGTCCTCGACCCGGGCGGTCTGGTCGCCGGTCACCAGCCGGGCAGCCTCGGCGAAGCGTCGCAGCGCCGCCGAGGACGGGTCGCGGCCACGCAGCGCGGTCACTGTCACGGTGACCGCTGAGGGAAGCAGCGCCGCACAGATGGCGCCGTGAGCCCCGCCGGTGACCCCACCCACCACCCCAGCGAGGCCGTGCACGGCACCGAGCTTGGCGTTGGCCAGCGCCATGCCGCCCAGCAAGGAGCTCAGCGACATGTCCGTGCGGGCCGCTTCGTCCGAGCCGCGGTCGTAGGCCCTGCGAAGCGATCGTCCGGCGGCTGCCAGACCGGTGCGCGCGAATCCGTCGGTCAGCGGGCTGGCGTGGGGGGAGACGAACGGCTCCAGGCACTGCGTGAGCGCGTCCAGGCCAGCCGACGCAGTCACCGCCTTCGGGCAGCTCAGGGTCAGCAGCGGGTCGACGATCGCGACGCGCGGCAGCAGGGTCGGTCCGCGCAGGCTGACCTTGACGGCGTGCTCGGGGGAGGACAGGACGGCGTTCGCCGTCACCTCTGATCCGGTCCCCGCGGTCGTCGGCACCGCAACCACGGGCAGGCCCGGTCCGGGGAGCGGCCGGCCTGCTCCGATGACCTCGAGATGGTCCATCGGGTCTGCGGCTGCGACGAGTGCGCCCGCGGCCTTGGCCAGGTCGATGACGCTTCCGCCGCCGAGGCCCAGCACCACGTCGCAGCCTCGGGCCGCGTCCACCGCGGCTCGGGTGTCGGCGACGGTGGGCTCGCGCTCGACGCTCAGCGTGACGAGATCGACCCCGGCCTCCTTCAGCGCATCCCGGACGTTGTAGCGCTGCGGGCGGGAGCCGGTGACCAGCAGCGCGTGGGACCCGTGGGCGACCACTGCCCCAGGGATCTGCCGGGCGGTGCCAGGACCGAACACGACCCGGCCAGCGGTCGCGAAAGTGAAGGACTCGCGGGTCATCCCTGCCTCGAGCGTCCCTGCCTCGAGCG
>CAYHHE010000003.1:49911-73273 GCA_964356295.1 uncultured Actinomycetes bacterium
GCGAAAGTGAAGGACTCGCGGGTCATCCCTGCCTCGAGCGTCCCTGCCTCGAGCGCCACGCCTCGGCCCGGTCGGGGTCGACCGGGGTGAAGGTGACCGAGGACCGTGGCCTGGCCATCCAGTCGGCGACCGTGTCGCGCCAGGTGGCGTAGTGCGGCGTGGCCTTGTGCGCGGCCGGGGCCTCCTCGTCGGCGTACACCTCGACCAGCACGACGTGCGCCGGGTCCTCACGGTCCTGGATCACGTCGAAGCGCAGCACCCCGGGCTCGTCCCGGGATGCCTCGGCGTTTCGCCGTGTCGCATCGAGGAAGGCCTCGACCTGGCCGGGCAGCACCTGCACGTCCACGTGGACCACTCGCATGGCCCCATCCTGCCGCCAAGACCCACCCCCCGAACGCCGATCTTGACGAAAGCGCCGTATCCAGTCCTGCTATGCGGCTCTAGCGTCAAGATCAGCGCTCGAGGATCTGACCGGTGATGGTCCGCGAGGGCTCGGAACACGAGGTCCACACCCGCGAAGATGGGTGACCCTTCCAGGTCACGTGTCAAGCAGTCTTCGATACCGGGGAATCCGACCCTGGCCAAGCGCAGGCTCCTCGTTCACCATGATGCCTATGAGGAGCGTGCTGGCTCGGCTGCTGCCGGGAGTGGTGCGCGACCGGACGTCGGACGCGGACCCGTTCGAGACCCTCGAGCTGCAGGCCCGGCTGTCACGGCTGTCGCAGGAGGTGCGGCGCCTCGACGCCGCCGGCCACGGCCGGATCGGCACCTGGCACCATCTGCGGGCGGCCCAGGAGGCCTACGAGCGGACGCTGGACGATGCATGCCGGCTCGCGGGCATCGAGATCGAGCCTGGACGGGGCGTCGCGCACCGCCTGCTGGCCGAGGCTGCCCTCGCTGAGCGCGGCTGGCGGTGGTGAGGCTGCTGGAACGGTCGCCGGCGGAAGGGTCAGAACATCCGGTCGACGGTGTGACCCTCAGCCACGGCGCGCTTGAGGTGCATCCGTAGCGGGTCCACCCGGATCAACGCGGGCGGGGCGGCCAGCACTGCCGGGAGCTCGGCCATCATCGTGTGGAAGGCCGTGCTGGCGCGGTGGGCGTCGAGCGCGTCGTGGTCGGTGAACCACTCGTAGAGCCACACGATGTCGTCGGCCTCAGGGTCGACGGACACGATGAAGGCCTCGGTGCCCGGCTCGCCCGCCAGTGCGTCCATGTACCGGTTCATCGCGTCCAACGCCGCGGTCCGGCCCCCCGGCCGGCACACCAGCCGGACGAACAGGCCCACGCGTCCAGGCAGCAGGGCTCCCATCGGACGGTCCTGGGCGTCCTCCACACCGCTAGTGAACACCCGGGTCGGTCGCTGCGCGCGTGGAGCGCGGTCGCGGCGGGCTGATCAGCTGGCTGACGACGGCGCGCAGCAGGCGGGCGGTGAGTGCACCGTCGGCGAGCGCCATCTCGACGAGGTCGTCGAAGACCGGCCCGCGAGCCGCGCCGGCGCGGATGCCGGCGTCCACCAGCGCCGGCCGTCGCGAGAGCCGGGCCACCGCGCCGACGTCGCGGTGGTGCCGTCCCAACGCGGCCCGCAGGGCGCGTCGATAGGCGCGTCCTGGGTCGTCGGCCAGCATCGCGCTCCGTCCGGCGCACCTGCCCGACAACGCCGCGTAGTAGATGCCCTCCCCGGAGGTGGGGTTGACCAGGCTGAGCGCGTCCCCGGCCAGCAGCACGCGCCCGTCAGGCTGGCTCGGGCGCCAGGACGACAGCGGCAGCAGGTGCCCCCGGACGTCACGGAGCGTCCCGGCCCACGGCACTCCGCGGCGCAGCCCGTCCAGCAGATCGGTCCTGGTGGGCCGGTCGGTCCCGGTGAGCAGCACCCCGTAGCCGACGTTGGCGGTGCCGTCGCCGATGGGGAACGACCAGGCGTATGCCGGCCAGCGCTGGGAGTCCATGGTGATGGCCTGCTCGGTGGGGACCTCGTCCGGGACGTCGCAGTACGCCCGCATGGCCACGGCCGCGTGGCCGGGCGGCTGGTCGGGCAGCCCGAGGCTTCGGCGAACCACGCTGCCGGGTCCGTCCGCACCGACGACCACCTCTGCCCGCACGGTGCCGTCGACCACGACCTGGTCGGTCTCAGCCCGGACGGTGCGGACCCGCTGACACCGCAGCACCGCCCCCGCCGCGACGGCCGCCTCGACCAGGCGCGCGTCGAGCACCCGGCGGGGGACCACGTGGGCCGGCCGGCGCATGTCGTGGGTCGCGGCGGCACCGGTCGTGCCCCGAAGGGTGAGCCGGTGGACGGCGCGGTAGCCGGTCACGACGTCGTCGACGCCGAGTCCGGCCCACACGTCCAGCGCCTGTGGGGCCACCCCGTCGCCGCAGGGCTTGTCGCGCGGGAAGTCCGAGCGGTCCAGCAGCAGCACCCGCGCCGACGGCCTGGCCGCCAGGGCGGCGAGCGCCGTGGTCGCGCCGGCGGGTCCGGCGCCCACCACCACCAGGTCCCACCGGTCCTGGGCGTCCGTCACGGACGCGACGGTGCCACGACCGTCCTGCGCCGGCGACCCCGGGAGCCGGTGATCGGTTCGCCGGTTGGGCTGGACGGCGGCGGACAGGGACACTGGGGTGATGTCCGTCCACGACACCCTGCGAGCCGACGTGCTCGTCGTCGGCGCTGGGCCCGCCGGCTCGGCCGCGGCCGCCTGGGCCGCCCGTGGCGGGCGTGACGTGCTGCTGGCTGACGCCGCCACCTTCCCCCGTGACAAGCCCTGCGGCGACGGACTGACCCCGCGCGCCGTCGCCGAGCTCCGCCACCTCGGGCTCGCCGTATGGCTCTCCGGCCGAGCGGTCAACCGCGGGCTGCGCGCAGCCGGCTTCGGCCAGGTCCTGCACCTGCCCTGGCCCGGGGGCTCGCTCCCGGCGCACGGGGGAGCGGTCCCGCGCCTCGAGCTCGACGCGACCATCCGGGACGTGGCGGTGGCTGCCGGCGCGAAGACCCTCGACGCGTCCCGCGCGGTCGGTGTGGACCGGGTGTCGGGCCGCGTGGAGGCCGTCCACCTGCGTCGCGGCGCCGACACCGTCACCGTGCGGTGCCGCCAGCTCGTCGTCGCCGACGGCGCCCGGTCCCAGCTCGGCCGGGCCCTGGGCCGTACCTGGCACCGCGACACCGCCTACGGCGTGGCGGCTCGTGGTTACATCTCCTCGCAGCGCAGCAACGATCCGTGGATCTCCTCGCACCTGGAGCTGCGCGGCACCGAGAACGAGCTGCTCTCCGGCTATGGCTGGGTCTTCCCGCTCGGCGACGGCCAGGTCAACATCGGGGTGGGCACTCTGGCCACCGCGTCCCGTCCCGCCGAGGTCAACCTGCGACAGCTGCTGGCCCACTACGCCGACATGCGTCGCGACGACTGGGCGCTGCGCGGCGGCGTGCGCGCACCCTGGTCGGCCCTGCTCCCGATGGGTGGGGCGGTGTCCGGGGTCGCCGGGCCGAACTGGGTGCTCGTCGGCGACGCCGCGGGCTGTGTCAATCCGCTCAACGGGGAGGGCATCGACTACGGGCTGGAGACCGGACGGATGGCCGCCGAGCTGCTGGCCCAGCGTGACGACCTGTCCGCGGCCTGGCCTGCGCTGCTGAGCCGCAGCTACGGTGAGGCGTTCTCGATCGCGCGGCGTCTGGCGGGGCTGCTCACCGTCCCCGGTCTGCTCCCCGCAGCCGGCCCGATCGGCATGCGGTCACGGACGCTGATGACCCTGGCGTTGCGGGTGATGGGCAACCTCATCACGCCGGAGGACCAGGACCTGCTCGCCCATGTCTGGCGTGGCGCCGGGCGGCTGTCGTTGCGGCTGGACGAGCGGCCGCCCTTCCAGGCCTAGTCTCCCCGGTCGTGATGCCTCACCCTTGATCAGCGCGGGATAGGTGTGGTGGATCCTTTGATCAGAGCGCCGTAGGTGTTGCCAGGACGACACCTACGGCGCCCTGATCATCTCTGGAACCACCACGCAGGCGCGCTGATCAAGCCTCAACCACCACCAGAGCGCCGTGATCAAGGGTGAGCCCCCACCGGCGGGGGCCACACGTGGACGCCCGAAGCCCGCGACGCCCATCCCTGCGCGGCCGTGATGTCGGCGCCTCATGGACGCGGCTCGCGGCCGACAAGGTCTCGCGCCAGGGCCGATCCCGGGTCGGACTACCAGACCCGCTCGGGGACCCCTGCCTCGCGCTCCAGCGACAGCGCCGGGGCGAACTCGGACTCCGCGTACCGTCCCACTCGCCAGGTGTGCACCGCGTCCACCCCGGCCCCGAGTGTCCCGCCCACGATCGGGATGCCGCGCGCCAGGGTCAGCGTCACGCTCTTGGCTGTGACGCGGGCAAGCAGCTGCTGTCCCACCGTGGCCGTCAGGCGCACCCTCACCTCCTCGTCCACCAGCGGCGGTCCGAACGCGAGGTCGCGTGGCGTGCCCGGCAGGTCTCCGGACTCGATCGCCTCGCGGACGCCTTCGTCGCCGAGGATCGCGGCCATGGCCGCGATACGCACCCGGGGCGCGGCCAGGTCGTGTCCGCGCAGGTGAGCGATCGCGGCGGACATCCGCAGCTGCAGCGCGCCGAGCCCGGCGACGTTGGCCGGAAGGGTGATCGGCAGCGCCATGACGCCACCGACCTGGGTGACGAACCCTCCGACGCCGGCGAGTCGCACGTGCTGCTCGATGACGGCCTTGATTGCGCGCTCGGTGTCGCCGGTTGCGACGAGGTGACGGCTGGCGGTCTCACGGGAGCCCGGGAACCCCTGGACACCGTCGATGGCCCGGTTGAGGAACGTGCGTGACGCCCCGGTCGCCGCCACCGGGGCGACCCGGCGGCCCGCCTCGGCGGCGGCCATCAGCGCGAAGGTGCGGCGGAGGTTCACGAGACCACGGTACGCAGTGAGCGGGCCCCGCGACAGCAGGCGGCCCACGGCAGGACAATCGTGGCGTGGTCACGCCGGTGGTCGTCGAACCCCCCGAGACGGGGTGGCGGTTCGGCGACCCCGCGGACTGGCCGGCCGACGACCTGGTCGGGGTCGGCGCTGACCTCCAGCCGGGGACGCTGCTGGCCGCGTATCGTCGCGGGCTGTTCCCCATGCCGGTCGGACGGGGTCGCCGTCGCCTGCTGGGCTGGTGGTCCCCAGACCCGCGGGGGGTGATCCCGGTGGACCGACTGACGGTGTCACGGTCACTTCGCGCGGCCACCCGGCGCTTCGAGATCCGCCTGGACACCGCCTTCGACGAGGTCGTCGCTCGCTGCGGCGACCCCCGGCGACCCCACGGTTGGCTCAGCCCGGCGATGGCCGCGGCCTACCGCGAGCTGCACCGACTGGGCTGGGCACACTCGGTGGAGGCATGGACTCTGGACGGCCGGCTGGCCGGCGGGCTGTACGGCGTCGGGATCGGCGGGTTCTTCGCCGGGGAGTCGATGTGGCACGAACCGCAGCCGTTCGGGAGGGACGCCTCCAAGGTGGCGCTGGTGGCACTCGTCGGCCTGCTCGGTGCCGACGGCGACGGCGTGTGCCGACTGCTCGACATCCAGTGGCGCACACCGCACCTGGCCAGCCTCGGCGCGGTCGAGATCCCTCGGACGCTCTACCTGGCCCGCCTTCGCGACGCCATGGGTGGTCCGTCCGTCGAGTGGACCGCTGACGCCGCAGCCCGAGGCGTGTGAGGATGCCGGGATGCCGGAGCTGCCCGAGGTGCAGGCGCTCACCGTCTTCCTGGCCGAGCGCGCGGTCCGAGACGTTGTGGCGGGCGTGGACGTCGCGGCGTTCAACGTGCTCAAGACGGTCGACCCGCCCCTGTCGTCACTGGCGGGCCTCGCCGTCACCGACGTCACTCGGCACGGCAAGTTCCTCGACATCGACGTCGACGGGCTGCACCTGGTGCTGCACCTGGCCCGAGCCGGCTGGTTGGGCTGGCGTGAGCCGTCCGCCGCCCCGGCCAAGCCCGCTCGACCCGGCAAGGGCCCGCTCGCCCTGCGCGTCCGGCTGGCCAGCGGGGCGTCCATGGATGTCACCGAGGCCGGCACCCAGAAGAGGCTCTCCGCGTACCTGGTGCGCGACCCGCGCGATGTCCCCGGGGTGGCCTCGCTCGGTCCCGACCCGCTCGACCGCGCCTTCACCGTGGACGCGCTGGGCGCCGTGCTCGACGCGGCGGGCGGTGCCCAGCTCAAGGGGGTGCTGCGCGACCAGCAGCGGATCGCCGGTATCGGCAACGCCTACTCCGACGACGTGCTCCACGCAGCGCGTCTCTCACCGTTCCGCTCGGCCGCTGCGTTGGGCCCTGCCGAGCGAGTCCGGCTGCACACGGCGATCGTCGAAGTGCTCGGCGACGCGGTGACCCGGTCCGCGGGCCTGCCGGCCGGGGAGCTCAAGGACTCCAAGCGCGCCGGGATGCGCGTGCACGGGCGCACCGGCCAGCCGTGCCCGGTCTGCGGGGACACCGTTCGTGAGGTCGCGTTCGCCGACTCGTCCCTGCAGTACTGCCCGACCTGCCAGACCGATGGCAGGCCACTGGCCGACCGCCGGATGTCCCGGCTGCTGCGCTGATCAAGCCGCGATGGCGAGACTCTGCCTCTCTCTACGTGTCTGTAGGGATTCCGCTAGATACCGGCATACAGTTCGATACATGGACCCGATCCGCAACCCGTACGCCCCGGGCGCTGGTCAGCGTCCACCCGAGCTGGCCGGACGCGACAGCGAATTGGCGGCGGTCGAGGTCGCGCTGGAGCGAGCGGCGCGCGGACGGCCCGAGCGCAGCGTCGTGCTCGTGGGGCTGCGCGGGGTCGGCAAGACCGTCCTGCTCAACGCCGTGCGCTCGCGCGCCATCGAGCGTCTGTGGGGGACTGCGAAGCTGGAGGTGCGTGCCGGGCACCCCATCAGGCGACCGATCGCGTCCGCCCTTCACCTGGCGGTGCGCGAGCTGGGGGTACGTCATCGCGACCCGGCCCGAGTCGAGCAGTTCCTCGGCGTTCTCAAGGCGTTCGCGCTGCGCTCGGCATCCGATCGGGCGACGCTGCGGGAGCGTTGGCAGCCGGGGATCGACGTGCCGGCGTCCAGCGGGCGGGCCGACACCGGCGACATCGAGATCGACCTGGTCGAGGTCCTGGTCGACGCCGCTGACCTGGCGCGCGACGTCGGCACGGGCGTCGCGCTGTTCCTGGACGAGATGCAGGACCTCACCGAGCAGGACGCCTCCGCGCTGTGCGCGGCCTTCCACGAGATCTCCCAGCAGGGGCTGCCGCTGGTGCTGGTCGGCGCGGGGCTGCCGCACGTGCCCGCAACCCTGGCGGCGTCCAAGTCGTACTCCGAGCGGTTGTTCCGCTACGTCCGCGTCGACCGCCTCGAGCGGGCCGCGGCCGAGCAGGCCTGGGTGGCGCCCGCGGCCGAGGAGGGAGTGGTGTTCAGCCCCGACGCGATCGAGGCGCTCTACTCGGCCACGGACGGGTACCCGTACTTCGTCCAGGCGTACGGCAAGGCGGTCTGGGACGTTGCGCCCGGCTCGCCGGTCACGGCAGCCGACGTGCACGTGGCGGCTCCGCTGGCCCGGGCGGACCTCGGCGTCGGGTTCTTCGGCAGCCGGTACGAGCGGGCTACCCCGGCCGAGCGTGACTACCTGCAGGCGATGGCGTCCCTGGTGGACCAGTCACCCGGTGGTGAGGGCGCCGTGCCCACGTCGGCGGTGGCAGCCGCTCTGGGACGCAAGCCCTCGTCGCTGTCCCCGGCGCGCGACGCGCTGCTGAAGAAGGGGCTGGTCTACTCGACCGAGCGGGGCCGCATCGCCTTCACCGTCCCCCACTTCGCGGCGTTCTTGCGCGATCAGCCCCCGCCCTGACTGTTGTCCGGTCCCGGCGATTCCGAGGACTGCTCGGGAGCATGAGACACGGTGCGACAGATCCGTGCTCATGCCAGGCGTTGTGAGAAACGGGGCTGGTGAAGCTGGAACACCGCCGAGGCCCGGGTGTCGGTGTCGACATGAGTCACCGACTCAAGCGGTAGCATCACATGTCCTACTAGGGTAGCATCCCAGGGATGAAGGTGAGTATCAGCGTGTCCGAGGAGGACCTCGCCGTCCTGGACCGCTACGCGAAGGCGGCGGGGCTGCCGTCGCGTTCGGCGGCAATCCAGAAGGCGATCCGCATGCTGGGCGACCCTGAGCTGGAGGGCGCCTACGCGGCCGCGTGGGACGAGTGGGAAGCCTCGGGAGACGCTGCGGACTGGGAAGGCACCGTCGCCGACGGGCTAGTCGATGCTGCGCGGTGAGATCCGGCTCACTGCTCTCGATCCGTCCCAGGGCAGCGAAGCGAGCAAGCGACGCCCGGCCGTCCTCGTCAGCAACGATCGCGCCAACGCCACCGCCGCGCGACTTGGCCGAGGCGTGGTCACGGTGGTCCCGGTCACCAGCAACGTCACCCGGGTGTTCCCGTTCCAGGTCCTGCTGCCCGCCGGCGAGACCGGTCTGCGAGTGGACTCCAAAGCGCAGGGGGAGCAGATCCGCTCGGTGTCGGTGCAGCGGCTGGGCTCGGTCGTCGGCCGCGTCCCGCCTCACCTGATGGAACGACTGGACGGCGCCCTGCGCACCCACCTCCAGCTGTAGGCGCGAGCGATCCCGCGGCGCTGTCTCCTGGCTTCCTGTCAGCGATCGACCGCTACGACTGCCGCACCGGCGGCTCCTACCGTCACGTGCATTGCTGGCAGGCTGACGTGCGCGTGGGAGCCGTCCGCGCTGAAGGAGGAGAGATGGACTGGAAGCTCGAGCTGGTCGTCGTCCCCGTCTCGGACACCGACCGCGCCAAGGCCTTCTACGTCGACCGGCTGGGCTTTCGCCTCGATGTCGACCACACCGCAGGGGAGCACTTCCGGGTCGTCCAGGTGACCCCGCCCGGCTCGGCGTGCTCCCTCACCTTCGGGATCAACGTCGGAGGGGGCGAGCCGGGCACCCTCAAGGGCCTTCACCTGGTGGTCGACGACATCGAGGCCGCGGCGGCGCACCTCGACAGTGCGGGCATCATGCACAGCGGGCTGCAGCACTTCGAGGACGGTCGCCCCACCCCCGGCCTCGACCCGAAGCGCAGCGACTACGGCTCCTACGTGTTCTTCTCCGACCCCGACGGAAACGCGTGGGCCGTCCAGGAGGTCGGTCACAACCGTGGTTGAGCCGATCGGGCCAGCGCCAGCGGCGCAGAGGGGCACCACGATTCGATCTTGACGGAAACGCCGTATCGAGGCCGTCCAATCGGCTCTTTCGTCAAGATCGCGGCCTGAGTGGGGCGGCCGAGGCGGTGGGAGGAGGCGGTGGGACGAGGCGGTGGGACGAGGCGGGGCAGTCCCCGTGGCTCCGCCCGGGGTTGACGTGGAGACGTGGCTCAGCCAATATTGAGGCAATGTCCGCTGAACGAAATGCCGAGCGCCGGCTGCGCGGGTTGCAGGCATTGGCCGACCCGGTGCGCCTGGCCGTGGTGGACGGGCTTGTGCTCGGGGACGCCTCGCCGAGGGACCTCGCCGCCGAGCTCGGGGTCCCGGGGAACCTGCTGGCGCACCATCTGAAGGTGCTGCAGGAGGCCGGGATCGTGCGACGGGTGCAGTCGGAGGCAGATCGCCGCCGGGCCTATCTTCAGCTGGTGCCGGGCTCGCTCGAGGGGCTTCTGCCCGGTGTGCCGAGCCGCACGGCGCCCAGGGTGGTGTTCGTGTGCACGCACAACTCGGCGCGATCCCAGCTGGCAGCAGCGGTGTGGCGCACCCGGAGCGAGGTGCCGGTGGCCTCCGGCGGGACCCACCCGGCCAAGGCCGTGAACCCAGGGGCTGCGGCGGTGGCCAGGCGGCACGGGCTGCGGCTGGACCGCGTGCGGCCGGTGCACGTGGACGAGGTGCTCGAACCCCCGGACCTGGTGGTGTCGGTGTGTGACTCCGCGCACGAGGAGCTCGAGGAGACGGGGCGGGAGCACCTGCACTGGTCGGTGCCGGACCCTGTCCGGGTGGGAACGGACCAGGCGTTCGAGCAGGCCTACGAGATGGTCGCGGGTCGGGTGGTCCGGCTCGCGGAGAGCGTGACGAGGAACGGAGCGGCAGCATGAGCCCAGAACGGCAGTACAAGCGCCCGGACATCGAGCTGGACCAGCAGCTGGCCCTGAAGACGGCGGCGACGAACCTGCACAAGCGGTTCGACGGGGTGTTCGGCACCGAGACGATCGAGCGGTTCCTGTACTCGTCCTACGACGAGTTCGCCGGGCGTGCGGTGACGGCGAACTGGCTGCCGCTGCTGGCCGAGCGGTTCGCCAAGCTGCGGCTCACCGCGCTGGCCAAGGTGGAGGGCAAGGTCACCGACGAGCGGCCGACGGTGCTGTTCCTGTGCGTGCACAACGCGGGGCGCTCGCAGATGGCGATGGGCTTCTTCCAGCACTACGCCGGGGACCGGGCGGTGGCCTGGTCGGGCGGGTCGGAACCGGGCAGCCAGGTCAACCCGGCCGCGATCGAGGCGATGGCCGAGGTGGGGATCAACATCTCCGGCGAGTTCCCCAAGCCGTGGACCGACGAGATCGTGCGTGCCGCGGACGTGGTCATCACGATGGGGTGCGGGGACGCCTGCCCGATCTTCCCGGGCAAGCGGTACGAGGACTGGGTCCTGGACGACCCCGCCGGCCTCGGCGTGGAGGCGGTGCGCCCGATCCGTGCCGAGATCGAGTCGCGGGTTCAGTCGCTGCTGGCCGAGCTGGACATCCCGGTCCCGGCGGCGTGACCCAGCCGGGTCTGGCCCGGCGCCTGGCCGCGGAGGCGCTGGGCGCCGGATTGCTGGTCGCGGCCGTCGTCGGGTCCGGGATCATGGCCACCGACCTCACCGATGACGTCGGTCTGGCGCTGCTCATCAACGCCGCGTCCACGGTGGCCGCGCTCGGGGTGCTGATCTGGACGTTGGGGCCCACGTCGGGCGCCCACTTCAACCCGGCGGTCACCGTGGTGGCTGCCGTCCGCCGCGAGGTCTCCCCCGGTGAGTCCGGCGGGTACGTGGCCGCCCAGCTGGGCGGGGCGTTCGGTGGGGTGGCGCTGGCGAACGTGATGTTCGGCCTGCCCGCCTGGGAGCTGTCCACCACCGAGAGGACCGGTGCCGGGCTCTGGCTCGGGGAGGTCGTCGCCACCGCGGGCCTGGTGTGGGTGATCGGCGCCCTGACTCGAACCGGACGTGGTCACCTGGGTCCGGTGCTGGTAGCGGTCTGGATCGCCGCCGCCTACTTCTTCACGTCCTCGACGTCGTTCGCCAACCCGGCGGTGACGTGGGGACGGATGTTGACCGACACCTTCACCGGCATCGCCCCGGGATCGGTGCTGCCGTTCGTGGCCGCCCAGCTGGCCGGTGCGGCCGTCGGGTTGGTGTTGACCGAGACCTTCCACCCCCGCCGCGGGGTGGTGCCCGAGCCGCTGGACCTCCCCGACCCCGTCCACGAGCCGAGAAGAGTCGGAGGCCGGTCGTGAAGATCGTGGTGATCGGGTCGGTCGCTGCCGGGACCTCGGTGGCGGCCAAGGCGCGCCGCAACACCGAGGCGGCACAGATCGTCATCTACGACCGGGACCGTGACATCTCCTACTCCGGCTGCGGCCTGCCCTACTACGTCGGCGGCGAGGTCGACGACATCGAGGACCTACGTCCCCGCGACGCGGCCTGGTTCGCCAAGCGGTACCACGTCGCGATCCACACCCGGCACGAGGTGAGCGAGGTCGACCACGCCTCCCGGACTCTGACGGCGCACCGGCTGGACTCCGGGGAGACGCTCACCGACACCTACGACGTGCTGGTGCTTGCCACCGGCGTCTCCAGCATCGTTCCGCCGATCCCGGGCGTGGACTCCCCGGGAGTGTTCACCCTGCGATCCCCGGGTGACGCCGAGGAGATCCGGGCCTTCGCCGATCGGTGGCGGCCGCAGCGGGCCGTCATCGTCGGTGCGGGCTACATCGGCCTGGAGATGGCCGAGCAGCTCGTCGGGCGTGGCGTGGACGTCACGATCGTCGAGGCGCAGCAGCACGCGATGCCGCGCATGGATCCGGACATGTCCGCCCGAGTGGACGACGAGCTGCGCCGCCACGGCGTGGTCCTGCGCACCGGGTCCACGGTTGCGGCCGTCGAGGGCGAGGCCGGCGTGACCGCAGTGGACCTCTCCGACGGAGAGCGTCTTCCTGCCGACCTGGTCGTCCTGGCTGTGGGGGTACGACCGAACATCGACCTTGCCCACCAGATCGGCGTCGAGCTCGGCCCTACCGGGGCCATTGCCGTCGATCGCGCCATGCGCACCTCCCTCGAGGACGTCTATGCGGTCGGGGACGTCGCCGAGTCGTACTCGGCGATCACCGGTGAGCCGCAGTGGGTTCCCTTGGGGTCGACAGCGAACAAGATGGGCCGCATCGCCGGGCACGTCATCACCGGCGGGAAGATCGAGCACCGTGGCATCCTCGGCACGTCCATCGTCCGGGTCTTCGACCTCGCGGTCGCGCAGACCGGGCTCACGCAGGCCGCTGCTCGGCAGGCCGGGTACGACATCGCAGTACTGCACAACATCAAGCCGGACCACTCCGAGTACCTCGGCGGGCAGCAGCTGACCATCAAGGCGATCGCCGACCGAGCCACCGGCCGGCTGCTCGGCGCGCAGGTCATCGGGCCAGAGGGCGTGGACAAGCGGGTGGACGTGCTCGCCACCGCCATCACCTTCGGGGCGACGGTGGGCGACCTGTTCCACCTCGACCTGGCCTATGCCCCGCCGTTCGCCACCACCAAGGACCCTGTGCACTACACCGGCATGGCGCTGGACGGGGCGATCAACGGCCACGCCCCGCTCATCACCCCCGCCGAGCTCATCGCAGGCGTATCCGCGGGTGAGACGTGGCAGGTCGTCGACGTCCGCTCGTCGACCGACCACGCCAAGGGCCACGTCGACGGCGCGGTCAACATCCCCCTCAAGGAGCTCCGCGCTCGGGTGGGCGAGCTGGACCCTTCCCTGCCGACGGTGACCTACTGCAACAAGGGCACCACCGGCAACGCCGGCCAGAACGTGCTGCGCAACCTCGGCTTCGCCCGCGTCTACAACCTCTCCGGCGGCAACAGCAACTATCAGGCCTACCGGCGCGCCGGGCTCGGCTGAGGCACGGCCGGCTCGAGCCCGACCCGATCTTCGGCTGAGCCCGCGCGCCGCTGGACGTGCAGCCCGAGCCTCGGCGGCGAGAGGATCGCGTCATGGACGTGATCAGCGCACTGCGTGAGGCGCTGGCCGGCGACGCCGACGCCCACCTGCTCACCGAGGCGTCGCTGACGGCGTCCTTCGGCACGGACTGGACCCGCCGCTGGTCGTCCCGGCCGCTCGCGGTGGTGCGGCCCGCTGACACCGCCGCAGTGGCGCGGGTGCTGCGCGCCTGCGGTCAGCACGCGGCACCGGTCGTCCCCCAGGGCGGCAACACCGGACTCGTCGGTGGCTGCGTGCCCCACCGCGACGACACCGCGGTGGTGCTGTCGCTGACGCGGCTGACCGACCGCGGCCCGGTGGACCGGGCCGCCCGGCAGGTCACCGTCGGGGCCGGGACCACTCTGGCGGATCTGCAGCGGCATGCTCGTGCGGCAGGTCTGGTCTACGGGGTCGACCTCGCCGCGCGCGACACCGCGACCGTCGGCGGGACCGTCGCCACCAACGCCGGTGGCATGCGCGTCTGCCGGTACGGCGACACCAGCGCCCAGGTCAGCGGCATCGAGGCGGTGCTGGCCGACGGGTCGGTCATGAGCCGTCTCGACGCCCTGCCCAAGGACGGCGCGGGCTACGACCTCACCTCCCTGCTCGTCGGAAGCGAGGGCACCTTGGCCGTGATCACCGCCGTGCGGGTGCGGCTGCACGAGCCGGACCCGCCTGGGGTCACCACGCTCGTGGGCTGCCGCTCGGTCGCAGAGGCGGTGGCGCTGCTGCCCGCGCGTGAGGTCCGGCTCGCCGAGCTGATGACGGCGGACGGGCTGGACCTCACCTGCGCTGTCGCCTCCCTCCCGCCGCCGCTGCCCTCCCGTTGGCCGGTGTACCTGCTGCTTGAGACGGCTGACCTGCCAGACCTGCCCGACCACGCCGAGGCGGTCGTGGACGACCGGCTCGTGGAGTACCGCGAGCGGCACCCGGAGGCGATGGCCACCCTGGGTGTCGTCCACAAGTTCGACGTGTCGCTGCCGCTGGACCGTATCGACGGGTTCCTCGCCGACGTCGCGAATGTGGTCGCCCCGCATCGGCTCGTCGTGTACGGGCACCTCGCTGAGGGCAACCTGCACCTCAACGTGGCTGGCCCGGACCCGGGCGACGAGTCGATCGACCGCGACGTGCTCTGGCTGGTGGCCCGGGCCGGCGGGTCGATCGCGTCCGAGCACGGCGTCGGGGCGGCCAAGGCCGGGCTCCTGCACCTGAGCCGGTCGCCGGCCGAGATCGCCGCGATGCGCGCGGTCAAGGACGCCCTCGACCCGCGGCACGTGCTCAACCCCGGGGTCGTCCTCACCTGAGACCCGGGCGTCCACGGGCCGGTGGACACCGGGGCTGTCCGCAGCGGTCGGTCTGACACGATGCGCCCATGGCGAAGCGATCTCGCGGGCCCCGTCCCACCACCGAGGTGGACGTCCGCGTCGTCGGGCCTCGCGAGCCCTGCCCGTGCGGATCGGGCAAGCGCTACAAGGTCTGCCACGGCAAGGCTGCGGCCCGGGCCCGCACCGCTGTCGTCGAGCGACCGTTCCTCGGGCTGCCGTCGCAGACCGAGTGGGTCGCGCTGCGCGAGTTCGTCCCCGCAGCCTCCGCGCCGCTCACCTTGGCTCCTGAGGTGGCTGCGGCACATCCCGGGACCACGGTCACCCTGGTCAGCGCGCTGCCCGGCGCCGTCCCCGCGCTGCGCCGTCAGGACGGGTCGGTGCTGCTGGCGCTTCAGACGACCACGTCCAGCGGGGACCCGTCCCGGGACGTCGCCGCTGCCCTGATGGCCGCGCTGGAGCAGCACGCGCCGGGCGCGGTGAGCCTGCCCGGGCTACCCGGTACGGGCCCACGCCTGCAGGACCTCATCGACACCACCGTGGCGTTCGACGTCACGATCCACGACACCTTCGACTTCTGGGTGGCCGACGCCCCGGACGACCCGTCCACGGCGTCGCTGCTCGAGCAGGCCAGCAGCACGATCATCCCGACCGAGCGGCTGGCCAGCGTGCCCTCCGCCTACGTGGCGACCATGGGAGAGCGACGCTACCTCCGCTGGGTGCAGCCCTATGACGAGGACCCACTGCTCGATGCTCTGGCCCGGATGCGGGCCGCCGGGCAGGACGCCATCGGCGAGCACTCGACGATGCTCGGCACCTTCCGGGCGCACGGCCTGCTCGTGCCCGTGTGGGAGCTGACCCAGCAGGCGCTGCTGGACGACCTCGAGGACTCGGCGCTGGCCTTCGCCGAGCGGCTGGCCGAGCAGGTCGCCGTCCGCGAGCCGCTGACCGGCGAGGAGCGTCGGGCTCGTGCGGCGCTGGCCAACCGGCAGATCACGCTCCGCTGACGTCTCGTCCGGGTGCGACTTCTACCCTGAGGACGTGCGCTACGGCTACCTGGGGCCTGCCGGGACCTTCACCGAGTCGGCCCTGCACGTGCTGGCCGAGCAGCGTGGCGCGGGGCCGGTGGACGCGGTGCCCTACCCCACGGTGCACGCGGCGCTGGACGCCGTGCGCAGCGGTGAGGTCTCGCACAGCGTGGTGGCCATGGAGAACTCCATCGAGGGCTCGGTCAACGCCACCCTGGACGAGCTGTCGGCAGGGGCCCCGCTGGTCATCGCCTCCGAGGTGGTCCTGCCGGTCACCTTCGCCCTGCTCGCTCGTGCCAGCACCGGACTTGGGGACGTCCGCCGCGTGGCGACGCACCCGCACGCCGAGGCACAGTGCCGGTCCTGGATCGCGTCCCACCTGCCCGAGGCCCTCGTGGTGCCCGCGGCGTCCAATGCGGCCGCCGCCCGGGCCGTCGCCGACCCGGACTCCGGATACGACGCAGCGATCGCGGGGATGCTCGCCGGGCAGCGCTACGGGCTCACACCGCTCGCGGAGGGTATCGAGGAGTCCGACGCGCACACCCGGTTCGTGCTCGTGACCACACCTGGGCACCCGCCGTCCCCGACCGGCGCGGACAAGACGTCCCTGGTGGTCTTCATGAAGCAGGACCGGACCGGGGCGTTGCTGGAGATCTTGGAGCAGTTCGCCACCCGTGGGGTCAACCTCACCCGCATCGAGTCCCGCCCGGTCGGGGCCAAGCTGGGCAACTACTGCTTCTCCATCGACTTCGAGGGGCACGTCGCCGACGCCCGGGTGGGGGAGGCGCTCATGGGGCTGCACCGCGTGTGCGCCGACGTGCGGTTCCTCGGGTCCTACGCCCGCGCGGACGGGGTGGAGCCCATCGTGGCCGAGTCGACGAGCAACGCCGACTTCGCCGAGGCCAGAGCCTGGCTGCGCGCCCTGCGCGGGGAGTGAGCCCGCTCACCCGTGCTCCGGCCGTGCCGGCACGCTGCGCACGTACCGGTGTGCCACGGTGAGGAAGCCCTGCGCCGGCCAGAACCGGGACGCCTCCAGGTTGGTGGTGCGCCAGTCGGCTATCGCCGCGGCGTGCCCGAAGGACGCCATGTCGCGCATCGCCGTGGCCACGAGGGTGCGGCCGACCTGGGCCCCGCGGGCTTGCGGGCGGACGGCGAGCAGGATCATCTCGGCGCTGCGGGCGTCGTACAGCGGCAGGGGTGCGCCGGGTCGCCACAGCAGCAGCCCGACGTCCTGCCCGTCGCGAAGGGCGAGCAGCACCCGGGCGTCCTCGGCCTCCACGGCGCGACGGTAGGCCTCGGGCAGCCCGGTGTAGAACTCGTTGGAGTGACGGTCGAACACCGGCGACTGCTCGTGGTGCCGGGCGACCAGGTCCCCCAGGCGGACCACCGCGTCGAGGCGGTCCAGGCCGGCGCGCTCGACCTCCACCGCTCCCTCCGGCGGCGGCCCGCCGCGGTCGCCCAGAGAGCGCACGGCGTAGGCCTCCTCCCGACCGAAGGACAGGTCGACCAGGCGGTCGGACACCGCGCGGTCCAGCGAGGGCACGACCACGGTGTGGGTCGCCAGGCCCATCGCCAACCACTCCCCACCGGCGACGGCGTAGATGTGGGCCAGGTCCTCGGGGTCGCCGACCGTCCCCAGCAGGCCCGCCGATGCCCTCCCGTCGCGCTCAGACCACAGCAGGCTCGCGGTCACCCGTCCCTCGTGCTCGGCCACCCAGCCCCGGGGATGGCGCGGAAGCGCCGTGACGACCACGCCGGGGTCGTTGAAGGCGGGGTTGAGCGTGGGGTGGGCGCCCTGAACCCGGGCGTGTCGGCGGGCCATGAGCCCGGCGATGGGATGCAGGTCGTCAGGCCCGGCCTCTCGGATCACCCCCGGGACGGTAGTCGCCGGCTGGGTACGCTCGCAGGGTGATCGACCTGCGCGCGCTTCGGGAGACCCCCGAGGCCTTCCGTGCGTCCCAGGCCGCGCGCGGTGACTCCCCGGATCTCGTCGACGCGGTGCTCGCCGCCGACGAGCGCCGACGGGAGGCGCTGGCCGACTTCGAGAGACTGCGGGCCGAGCAGAAGGCGATCGGACGACAGGTGGCTCGGGCGAGCGGGCAGGACCGGGAGAACGTGCTGCGCCGTGCGCGTGAGCTGGCCGACGCGGTGAAGGACGCCGAGCGCGACGCCTCCGACGCCGAGGAGCAGACGCAGGTGCTGGCCCTGGACCTGGCCAACCTCATCGACCCGGCCGCGCCGGTGGGGGCCGAGGAGGACTTCGTCGTCCTCGACAGCGTCGGCAGCCCGCGCGACTTCGCCGCCGAGGGCTTCACCCCGCGCGACCACGTCGAGCTCGGGCGTCTGCTGGGCGCCATCGACATCGAGCGCGGCGCCAAGGTGTCGGGCTCTCGCTTCTACTACCTCCTCGGCGTGGGTGCCCTGCTCGAGCTGGCCCTGGTCAACCTCGCGATGACGCAGGCCGAGCAGACCGGCTTCGTCCCGGTCCTGCCGCCGGTGCTCGTGCGACCGGACGCGATGGAAGGCACCGGGTTCCTGGGGCAGGCCGCGGAGAACGTGTTCCACCTGGAGAACGACGACCTCTACCTCGTCGGGACCTCGGAGGTTCCGCTGGCGGCCTACCACGGCGGGGAGATCCTGGATGGCGCGCTGCTGCCGTTGCGCTACGCCGGCTTCTCCACCTGCTTCCGACGCGAGGCCGGGTCGCACGGACGCGACACCCGAGGCATCATCCGGGTGCACCAGTTCGACAAGGTGGAGATGTTCAGCTTCTGCGCTCCCGAGGACTCCCCGGACGAGCACCGGCGCCTGCTCGCCTGGGAGCGGCAGTTCTTCGACCTCCTCGAGGTGCCCTACCGCGTCATCGACGTCGCGTCGCAGGACCTCGGGGCGTCCGCGGCCCGCAAGTACGACATCGAGGCGTGGATCCCCACCCAGGGCACCTACCGCGAGGTGACCTCGACGTCTGACTGCACGCAGTTCCAGGCCCGGCGACTGCAGGTGCGCATGCGCGACCACGAGGGCGGCCCCACGCGTCCGGTGGCCACCCTGAACGGCACGCTGGTGGCCATCCCCCGCGCCATCGTGGCGCTGCTGGAGAACCATCAGCAGCCCGACGGGTCGGTCCGGGTGCCGCCGTCGCTGCAGCCGTACCTGGGCGGACGGGACACCCTGGAGCCGGTATCGGGGGTCCGAGCCGGATGAGCGCCGGCCCCGGCCAGAACGAGTGGGTCCCCCGCCTGGTCGCCCTCGACGTGGACGGGACGCTGATCCCGTACGCCGACTTCCACGCCCCGCCGTCCTCGCCGGTGCTGAAGGCGGTCGCCCGGGTGGGGGCAGCAGGGTCGCATCCCGTGGTGTGCACTGGGCGGTCGCTGCACTCGACGTACCCGGTGTTCGACGCCCTCGCCCTCGACAGCGGTTTCGCGGTCTGCTCCAACGGCGCCGTCGTCGTCGACGTCGGGACGCGTGAGCCGCTGGACGTGGTCACGTTCGACGCGCTGGAGCCGGTGCGCTACTTCGCCGAGCAGATCCCCGACGCGATCCTGGCCGTCGAAGAGCTCGGGCAGGGCTTTCGGATCAGTGGGGACAACACCGACTTCGAGTTCGACGGGCGCATCGAGGTGGTCCCGCACGCCGAGCTCGTCCAGGGCCCGGTGACCCGGCTGGTGGTCCGCTGGCACGAGGGTGACCGGGATCGGCTGCGGTCCATCGCCGCGGAGATGGGCCTGCCCGCCGTGGACTACGCGATCGGCTACACCGCCTGGCTGGACATCATGCCCGCCGGGGTCTCCAAGGCCGAGGGCCTGGACAAGATCTGCTTCCGTCTGGGCATCGGCCCGCAGGACGTCCTGGCCCTCGGCGACGGGCACAACGACATGGAGATGCTCGCGTGGGCGGGCCTCGGCGTGGCGATGGGCAACGCCCCGGACGACGTCAAGGCCGTCGCGGACGAGGTGGGCCCGTCGGTGGACGAGGACGGGGTCGCGCAGGTGCTCGACCGGTACTTCGCCTGAGCCCGGCCGGTGACCCGCCGGACCCCCTTGCGGTGACCTGGCTCTGACCCCCGCTACAGCTCCGGGATCGACGCCAACCCCTCGGCGAGCCGCTCCTGGGTGACCTCCTCGTCCACCATGCGACCGGACAGGTAGGAGTCGTAGGCGGCTAGGTCGAAGTGCCCGTGCCCGCACAGCGCGGTGACGATCACCTTCTCCTCACCGGTCTGGGCGCAGCGCCTCGCCTCGCGCATCGCCTCGGCGAGGGCGTGGGTGGGTTCCGGTGCGGGCAGGATCCCCTCGGTCCGGGCGAACAGGATCCCGGCGTCGAAGCACTCCGTCTGCGGGACGGCCTTGGCGGTCAGCATCCCCAGCTCGTACATGTGCGAGAGCAGCGGGCTCATCCCGTGGTAGCGCAGCCCGCCGGCGTGGATCGGGTCGGGCACGAACTCGTGCCCCAGCGTGTGCATCTTGACCATCGGAGCCAGCCCGGCGGTGTCGCCGAAGTCGTAGGCGTAGGTCCCGCGGGTCAGCGACGGGCACGACGCGGGCTCGACGGCCCGGATCTCGGGGTCGAACCGTCCGGCCAGCTTCTCCCTGATGATCGGGAACGCCAGGCCGGCGAAGTTCGACCCGCCGCCGGTGCAGCCCACGACCAGGTCCAGGCGCTCCTCTCCTGCCTTCGCCAGCTGCAGCAGCGCCTCCTCACCGATGATCGTCTGGTGCAGCAGCACGTGGTTGAGCACCGACCCCAGCGCGTACTTGGCCTGCGGATCACCTGCCGCAGCCTCGACCGCCTCGGAGATCGCGATGCCCAGCGATCCGGGGTGGTCCTCACGTTCGGCACGGATCCTGCGTCCGGCCTCGGTCAGCGGGCTCGGTGAGCGGTGCACGGTGCCGCCGAACGCCTCCATCATCATCGCCCGGTAGGGCTTCTGGTCGAACGAGGCACCGACCTGCCAGATCTCGCTCTGCAGGCCGAACAGGGTGCACGCGAACGCCAGCGCCGTGCCCCACTGGCCGGCGCCGGTCTCGGTGGTGATCTTCTTGACCCCCTCGCGGGCGTTGTAGAAGGCCTGCGGGACCGCGGTGTTCGGCTTGTGCGAGCCGGCGGGGGAGACGCCCTCGTACTTGTAGTACAGCCGCGCCGGGGTGCCCAGCGTCTTCTCGAGGCGACGGGCCCGGAACAGCGGTGAGGGTCGCCACAGGCGGTAGACGTCCTGCACCTCGACGGGGATGTCGATGTAGCGCTCGGGCGAGACCTCCTGGGCGATCAGCGCCATCGGGAACAGCGGAGCCAGGTCGTCCGGACCGATCGGCTCGTGCGTGGCCGGGTGCAGCGGAGGAGGCGGCGGCACGGGCAGGTCGGGGACGATGTTGTACCAGCGGGTCGGCATCTCCGACTCGTCCAGGAGGTACTTGTGCTGATGGGGCTGCTCTGGTGCTGGCATGACGGGAGGCTAGCCGCCGGTCGGGGCGGGCTCGCCGGTCGGGGCGGGCGGCTCGAGCAGACGGCCGGCGGCCAAGAACTCGCCCAGGACGCGGGAGGCCTCATGCACCGAGTCCAGCCACGACCGGCGCGCGTCGGAGTCGGCGCTGTCGCTGACATGCTTGACCAGCCGGACGGGGACGCCGGCGAGCCGGCAGGCCGCGGCGACCGCATACCCCTCCATGTCCACCAGGTCGGCCTGCCCGGCCAGCGCGTCCCGCCGAGCGGGGTCGGAGACGAACACGTCCCCAGTGGCCAGCGTGGGCCCCTCCCCGAGGTCTATCGGCCGCCCGTACCGGTGGCCGGTGAGCTCCTCGAGCAGGCCGCTGTCCAGGTCGTGCTGCACCACGCGGCCGATGACGTGCGTGCCGACCATGCCCGGATGCAACGCCCCGGCCGTCCCGGCGTTGACCACCATCGAGGGCCGCCGCGCGGGGTCGGCGAGCGCGCTGCTGACCTGCAGCGCGGCGTTGACCTTCCCGACGCCGGTGATCAGCAGCGGCACGTCGGACGGCAGGTGAACCGCCTCGTGCTCGACGGCCACCACGAGCAGCACGGCGGGGCTACTCATCGGTGCGCGGCGTCCAGCCCGAGCACGTGCAACGCGAATCGCGCTGCCTCCCCGCCTGACTCCAGCGCCACAGCGACGGCGGACGGGACGTCCAGGTCGTCGCGCAGCGCTGCGGCGACCGCCTGCGTCCCGGAGCCGCCGCCGGGGGTCCCGGCCGAGGCGTAGAGCCGCTCGAGCAGCGACGCCGCCTCGTCCAGGCTCTCGCTGCAGTACTCCCACGGCTCCCACCAGCGGCGATGCACCAGCATCAGCCGCACCGCCGCCGCGTCCTGGTCGACGAGCAGGTCGGGGACGAGAACCAGGTTGCCCGTCGACTTGGCCATCTTCGACCCCTCGTAGTGCACCAGTCCCACGCGCATCCATCGACGCGCGAACGGCCTGACGCCGGTGGCCGCCTCGGCTATCGCAGCCTCGTAGGCGTGGTGCGGGAAGGCGAGGTCGGCCCCGCCACCGTGCAGGTCCATCGCCGGGCCCAGCAGGGTCAGCGCCATGGCGGCGCACTCGGCGTGCCAGCCGGGCCGGCCCGGGCCCCACGGGGACGGCCAGCTCGGCTGCCCCGGCGTGGACGCGCGCCACACCGGCACGTCGACCGCGTCGTCCTTGGCCGGGTCGTCGGGGTGCTCGCCGTAGGACGCCAGCAGGCGACGAGCCTGCCCGGACTCCAGCCCCGCGGCGGCCACGACCGGCGCGCCACGCAGGTACACCGATCCGGCCCGCTGGTAGGCGTGCCCGGAGTCCAGCAGCGTGGCCGCCAGTCGGACGACCGGGGCCACATATGCGTGAGCGCGGGGCTCGTGTGCCGGGCGGAGCACGCCGAGCGCACTCATCGCGCGCTCGAAGCCGAACTGCTCCATCGCGGCGAACTCGTCGTACGGTGTGGCGGCTCGTTGCGCCGCCTCGGTGAGCACGTCGTCGACGTCGGTGACGTTGCGGCACACCTCGACCTCGACGCCGTGGTGGCGCAGCACCCGGACCGCTGTGTCGAGCCACACGAAGGTGGCGGCATGACCGAGGTGCGTGACCGCGTACGGGGTGATGCCGCACACGTAGACGCGGGCTCGGGAGACCAGTGGCAGCGGCTCCCCGGCGAGCTCGACGGAGGGAGTGAGCTGCGTCGCGGTCACGGGCGCAAGCCTAGGAGGCACTCGGTGGGTGCCGGTGACACGATGGTGCCGTGACACTGTCGGTCGTCGACAACGTTGACCTGCGACGCTTCGAGACCCGCACCCCCGAGGGTGGCGTGGCCGGGTTCGTCGAGTACGTCCCCAGGGCGCAGGCGATCCTGATCATGCACACCGAGGTCGACCCGGCCTTCAAGGGCCAGGGCATGGGCTCGATCGTTGTCCGCGGGGCTCTCGACCTGCTCCGCGCGGACGGGCGTCGGGCGGTGGTGGAGTGCCCCTTCGTGCAGCGCTTCCTCCAACGGCATCCCGGCGAGTACGACGACGTCGTCGTGGCCCCCGTGTAAGGCTCGCACCTGGCCAGTCCTGCGTCGACGGCCTGCACGGTCGTGCCGACGGCGATTCCTCCACCGGACCCCCTTCTCCATCGTCCGAGGGATCGTGGGCTGTACCCCTCTGCGCGCCGGACGATGGCGTCCTGGCTTGCCGGAGGCGTCCCGTCCCGCCGTCCCTCCCCGCCTCCCTCCCCGCTCGGTGATCCACGGCGGGTTTGGTGCGCTGTGTCGGTGATCCACGGCGGGTTTGGTGCTCGTAGCGCACCTTTTCCGCCGTGGATC